>JAERRP010000570.1 GCA_016735415.1 Desulfobacterales bacterium
TAAACCCGGCATCACCCGAAAGGGCAAGGCACGCAGCCATGGTGGGTGAAGTCAAAAAGGCCAGGGTTTCAGGATTAGCGTCGTTTCGCGCCTTAAAATTTCGATTGAATGTGGTGAACAGGATGTTTTTCAGGCCCTTTCGGGAATCCTTTCGGTCCCATTGCCCGATGCAGGGTCCGCAGGATGCAGCAAGGATTAAGGCGCCTGCATCCAGCAATTTTTGAAGAATGCCGTCCCGCTTGATGGTTTCGTAGATTTGCTCCGAACCCGGTGACAGCATGAAAGGAACTTTGACCCTGCACCCATGGTGCCCTCCCTGCATAAGGACCTGGGCTGCGGCATACAGGTCTGAATAGGAGGAGTTGGTGCAGGATCCCATGAGAACGGCGGAAACCTTTTCGGGCCATTTTTCCGAGGCCACGAGCCCTCTGAAATTTTCAACCTTTGTGACCCGGTCGGGGCTGAAGGGACCCGCATGGGCCGGGTTGATGGTGCCGAGATCCAGTCCCAGGTACTGGTCGTAGACGCGCTCCGGATCGGTGGTGCAGATCTCGTCCCGGCACAGAATGTCCGACAGGGCGGCGGCTTCCGACGCATCCGTTTCGCGACCGGTATTGTTCAGATAGTCCGCCATGCTTTCGTCATAGACAAACACGGAGCTTGTGGCCCCCAGCTCAGCACCCATATTGGTGATGGTCGCCTTCTGGGTGGCCGACAGCTTCCTTGCGCCCTCGCCAAAGTACTCAAAGATCTTTCCGGTCCCGCCCTTGACACTGAATCGATTCAGCATTTCCAGGATGATATCCTTGGCCGATGCCCACCCGGTGAGTTCTCCCGTCAGTCTGACACCCACGAGAGCGGGAAAGGTTGTTTCCCATGGCAGTCCGGCCATGACCTCCGCTGCGTCGGCCCCGCCGACACCGATGGCGATCATGCCCAGCCCTCCCGCGTTGGGGGTGTGCGAATCGGTTCCGATCATAAGCCCCCCTGGAAAAGCGTAATTTTCCAGGAGCACCTGGTGAATAATGCCCGAACCGGGTCCCCAGAAGCCGATACCGTATTTCATTGCCGCTGAAGAGAGAAAATCGTACACTTCTTTATTGGTGTCGATGGCCTCCTGCAGGTCCACGTCGGCACCCTGACCGGCACGGATCAGGTGGTCACAGTGAATGGTGGTGGAAACATTTGTTTTTTTCTGTCCGGTCTGCATAAACTGAAGCATGGCCATCTGGGCGGTGGCGTCCTGCATGGCGACCCGGTCGGGAGAGAGGAAGATTTGATCGACCCCCGGCTTCAGCCTTTTGGGCGGATGGCGGTGTTTCTCATGAAGAAAGAGGATTTTTTCCGTATAAGAAAGTCCCCGGTCCAATTCACGGCGTTTCATGGATAAAATCTTCAGGGCGATTTCCCGGTCAAACGGATGTTGCATGGTTTTTTGTTTCCTTATTTGGAAGCGCGTGGCAGATTAATCTATTTACAATGCCATGGCGTAACTGTCAACGCTTCTGAATGGCTTTCGGAGCCCTTGGGCGGTTTGTAAAAAACGTCATTACTCCTTGGCAAAAACCGCCTGCAATGGTTAGGATGAATTTCATATTGACAATGGAGAAAAAAATGCAAAACAGAACCCATTCTGATGCCGATGATTCCGTAAATATCATTGGGTGGGATGATCAAAAGCGGCCGGTTGTACCGGATTTCCCCATCATCCCGTTTATCGAAGGCGACGGCATCGGCCCCAATATCTGGGCGGCAACTAAATCCGTTCTGGATGCAGCGGTGGAAAGGGCGTACGGTGGTAAAAAGGGGCTATCCTGGCGGGAAATCCTGGCCGGGGAAAAAGCGCAGGCACACTATGGGGGGAAAAACCCCCTTCCCAAAGAGACGCTTTCGGCCATATCCCGTTACGGCGTGGCCATTAAAGGCCCCCTCACAACACCTGTCGGGGGCGGATTTCGTTCCCTGAATGTCGCCCTTCGTCAGACCCTTGATCTGTATGCCTGCGTGCGCCCGGTTCGCTACCTTGAAGGTGTCCCCGCGCCGGTGATCCATCCCGAACGGGTGGATGTGGTGATTTTCAGGTAGAACACGGAAGACGTCTACGCGGGGTTGGAGTGGCCTGCCGGATCCCCTGACGCCCGTGAGCTTCTGGCCTCTATAAATGCCAGGTCGAAAGCGGCGGGTGGTACGACGGTTTCCCTGGAGAGTGCCGTGGGCATCAAACCCATGAGCAAAGCAAATACCGATCGCCTGGTTTCCATGGCCATTCAATATGCGCTGGACCATCACAGAAAGAGCGTGACCCTGGTCCACAAGGGAAAGTAATGATAGAAGGTGTTACTCTATTTTGTCTCTTACATACCACAATCATGATAGGAGGTGCTAGTCTAGTCTGTCCCCTTACATACC
>JAERRP010000140.1 GCA_016735415.1 Desulfobacterales bacterium
GAGAGTACAGGGCCACTAATTACATTAAGAACTGCTACTGAAGAACAAAATATAAACCCAACAATAATTCTTTCTTGCGGTGCAGGTTGACTATACGGAACAGAATCTGATGGCCTCGGTGTAGGCGGTGGGCCCCAAAAACCGGCAGGAGGTGGAATGGCTGTGAAGGCTCGGGCTAATCGAAAGGCAGCATCACGATCACTCTTACGATAGTCCACAAACTGGATCTGGGACAGAGCGGGTGGCAAAAGGTTTGTTGACACTTCAGTGGTGGCTAAGAGGGGTATAGCTGATAAAGACAGTTGCCATGAGCCTATCCTCCAATGTGATTGATCACCAAGGCTAAGCACACTAACAAACTGAAGACTGTAGGAAATTAAACGTAACTTGGGATCAACGGGACAGCGCGTTGAACGGCGGCCGGGTTTGTCGCCATCGGCGGTAAGCAGCGCGAATGACCGCGATGGCAAAGGTTTGCAAAAAAACGTTCATTATCGGCTATAAGTCTGAAACGCAAAAAATCATGTCCCCCTCAACCCACTACCAGCGGCGGGATCAGGTCTTCCGGTTCTCAGGTGTATATATTTTTTGCAGTGCCACCCCCGCCATCAGAAGGACAAACCCGATCACATTATACAGGGCGCCCGGCCAGAACAGGCCGGCCGCTGCCGCTAGAAACAGGATGGTCTCCAGCACAGTGGCCGAACGGATAAAATAGCGATCGATGGCCGCCGCAAACGCGACCAGGCCCAAAGTGGTGGTGGCCATGGTGATGATCACCTGCCAATCCAGCAGCGAATAATCCGCACCGACACCCAAAAGCGGCCGATAGGCCATAACCAAAGGTATAATGTACAGGCCTTTGGCCAGCTTCCACGATGAAAAGGCGGTCTGCATGGGGTTGGCGCCGGCCACACCGGCCCCGGCGAAACTCGCCAGACTCACCGGTGGGGTGACATTGGCATCCTGGGAATACCAGAAGACGATCATGTGAGAAACCAGCAGGGGCACGCCCATGTCCAGCAGGGCGGGACCGGCCAGCGTGGCCAGGACGATATAGCTGGCCGTCACCGGCAACCCCATGCCCAGTACCAGGGAAGCGGCGCCGATCAACAGGATGGCCAGGGCCTTGATGCCAAAACTCAACTCCAGCACGAGGGAAGAGAATTTCAACCCCATGCCGGTCAGGGTCACCATCCCCACGATGATACCCGCCGCCGCGCAGGCCACCGACACCATGACGGCATTGCGCGCCCCCTTCTCCAGGGCCTTCAGGACCTGACGGGTCTGCTGACCGGTAAACGTCAGGGCACCTGGCGTCGCCGTTGCGTTAGCACGGCGGTTGAGCGCCCAACGCACGGTTTCGGCCACCAGGCTGGTGGCAAGCGTGCTGACCACGGCTACAAATCCGGCCATCATGGGTGAATAGTTGGCCACCAGTACGTAAATCAGGATGAAGACCGGAATGATAAAATGGAGGCCGTTTTTGACCACGTCCCAGGCGCGGGGCAGGCTTTCCCTGGGCTGGCCCTTCAGGCCCTGTTTCTGGGCCTCGAAGTGCACAAAGCAAAGCACTGTGATGTAGTACATGATGGCCGGTGCCAGGGCCACCTTGATAATGGTCAGGTAGCTGGTATTGGTGAACTCCGCCATCAAGAAGGCGCCGGCGCCCATGATGGGTGGCATCAATTGACCGCCGGTGGAGGCGGCCGCTTCGATGGCACCGGCTACATGGGGGCGGTAGCCCACCTTTTTCATCATGGGGATGGTGAACGAGCCGGTGGCCACCACATTGCCCACCGCCGAGCCGGATACCGAACCCATGAAACCCGAGGCGATGACGGAGGTCTTGGCCGGACCGCCGGAAAACCGGCCGGTCAGGGCATAAGCCAGATCGATAAAGAAATTGCCGCCCCCGGTCGTTTCCAGAAAAGCTCCGAAAAGGACAAAGACATATACAAACGTCGCCGCCACACCGAGGGGCAGACCGAAGATACCCTCGGTGGTCAGCCACAAGGTGGTGGCGATGCGCTCCAGGCTGTAGCCCTTGTGAATGATCAACGCGGGCATGTAGGGGCCGAGGTAGGCATACAGCATGCCGGCCACGCAGATGCCGGTCATGATCAGGCCGATCACGCGGCGGCAGGCCTCCAGCACCAGCAGGGTCCCCACCACACTGACGAAGATGTCCGTCGGAAGCCAATCCCCTTGCCGTT
>JAERRP010000487.1 GCA_016735415.1 Desulfobacterales bacterium
GCTCGGTTCGAACGCGATCTGTAAAATGAATGCCAGGGTCATCGCCGCCACCCATCGCAACCTGAAGCACCTGGTGGATGCAAAACGTTTCCGTGAGGATTTATACTACCGGGTAAACGTCATACGCTTGTCGCTGCCGAATCTGGCCGAGCGCAAAGAAGATATCCCCATCCTGGTGGATCATTTCGTGGAGCGGTTCAATTCACTTACCGGTAAGCATATCGCCGGCGTATCGGACGAGGTACTGGCGGCCTTTGCGCTGCATGAATGGCCTGGCAACATCCGGGAACTTGAAAACGCCATCGAGCACGCCTTTATCCTGTGCAACGAAGGTGTTATTGGTCTTCCCCACCTGCCTGAAACGCTCTGCCCGCCGCCGACAAACGCGACAATCAGTGGTTCGGCGACATTAAAGCAAATCGAAAAGCGGGCGATTGCCGAAGCGTTGATCCGAAACGGGTGGCGCCGAATGGCGACCGCCCGGGAACTCGGAATTCACAAAAATACGCTTCGGCGCAAGATCCTGGCCTATGACATAAAGGCCGAGGAGGGTTGAGGGAACCAGAAAACCGAAGGCCCGGACCCAGGATTTTTCAGGATTCGGGTCAGGCCGAATCGACGATTTGCACGGCCTGATCGGCAAGGCCCTCGTCGATGCCCTTCCGGCAGGGCCTTTATGCGATTCTCGGCCCGGAACGGTTTCCCGATATCCACTTGCAGTCCCCTTATTTCCCTGCTATCCATATTGTAGCCTTATATCGTCTGACCGGCATCACTTCCAACCTATCAAGCTTTTTAAAAAATAACCATAGCGGGCAGGATCCCGATAGCGTAAGGGAGATCAAAATGAAACTGCTAAGATGTACGCTCGTTGCATGTCTTTGTCTGGCTGTCTGGACATCTTTTCTGCAGGCCGGCGAAATCGAGCGGATTCAGGCCAGGGGCGAGCTGGTGGTTTCTTTGAACAAAGACTACCCGCCCTTTTCCATGCAGATCGAGGGGCAGCCCGCCGGTCTGGACGTGGACCTGGCCCATCTGCTGGCGGAATACCTGGGTGTCAAGGTGCGCTTCATCCGGCCGGAGCGTTATGAGCAGCAGATCCCCCGCCTGCTGGCCGGGGAATCGGATATCATCATGGCCGCCATGACACGGACGGTGGAACGGGGGTTGAAAGTCAGCTTCACCGACCCCTATTTCGAAGTCAGCCAGGCGGCCCTGGTCCGCCGGAAGCTGGCCCCGCCCGAAGCGGACTCCTATTTCGATCTGCTGGCCATCGACGGACTGCGGCTGGGGGTCAAGGCCGGCACGACCCACGAAGCCTTTGCCCGCGAATTGTTTCCCGAAAGCGCCATCAAGCTTTATCCCACGGCGACGGCGGCCGCGGATGCGATCCTCAAGAACGAAGTGGATGCCATGGTGGCGGATTCCCCTTTTGTGAGCGTGTGGGACCGCACCAACCCCGAGAATTACCTTGTCGTGCAGGCCCTGCTCGCGCCGGTGACCAAAGAATATTACGCCTTTGCGATCCGCCCGGGGGATTCGGTGTTCCTGGGCTGGCTGAACCTGTTTGTCAACCAGATCCGGATTGACGGCACGCTGGATTTGCTGAAGTACGAATATTTTGAAGCCATGCACTGGACCGGCAAGAAAACAACCGATAAGGAAAAACTGACCCGGGCCAAGCTTCTGAAGAACCGCTTTATCCAGCGTAAAAAGGCCATGATCGATAAAAGAAGAAAGGCCCTGACGCCGGATAAGCCGGTTTATGATTAGAAGGGATTTTAAAACCCCGTCAATCCCCGACCGGCCGAAGATACGCGTCGGTCCTTCTGATACCCACAGCGCTTAGGTGACGACCGTGAAGGATTACATTGCGACCTCGATTTTCGATATCTTTAAAATCGGCCCGGGGCCATCGAGTTCCCATACCATCGGTCCCATGAAAGCCGCCCTGGGCTTCCGGGACGCCATCCGGACGCTGGCCGGCACAGAAGATCTGACGTCGGCGGCCGTCGATGTTTATCTTTACGGGTCC
>JAERRP010000508.1 GCA_016735415.1 Desulfobacterales bacterium
GTGATGATCTTGAAGGATCAAAACACCAAAGATTCATTTTAAGGGTTCGCGTAAAAATAAGTTCACAAATTTCAGAGTTGAGGCGACCGTGGGGCAAGGCGTGAAAGCGCAGGCAAAGCCGGCCTTTTCCAAGCTTTCGCAACGCCGCGCGGCGGGATGCATCGGCGCTTAAAAGGTGAAGTTATTTTTTTCGCGAGCCCTAAGACTCAGTACCGGGCATACATCTCATTTCCTTCGCAGCTCCACCCAGTGGGTGAGTGGTCCGGTCGGATTCTTTCTCTGGGAGAACGCAATCAGTGACCCGTTGAGCACGTTGTCCCGGAGCTTCAGCTCAAGCCACAGCTTGTAAGGCCGCCCCCGGTTTACGTCTTCGGTTCCTATATCACCCGTCATCCATCCGCGCAGGAAAGGACCACCACCGGCGTTATTGAACTTGGGGAAATCATTCTGGTAGGTTACGCTCTGCAGCCCGGCGCGTCGCTGCTCGCCCAGCGTGGCGTAGACGCGGCCGGCCGCTCCGATCTCCAACCCAAGCGAGATCCTTCCCCTGTACGTATGGACAAGCCCTGTCCACGAACCGACGAGCTCCGGACCGGGTGCAAACGATGGGCCGGCGGTTGCTCCGCCGGTCGGGGCGGGGAAGCCTTCGAGTTTGCCAGGCAAGAGTACCCGACCGATTTCGATCAGAATCGCCTCCGGCCATTGTGTGTGGGTGTTCGCAAGAACGGCAACGACGAGGTTTTCCTCCGGCACCAGCGCAAGGACCGTACTCACGCCATGCATGCCGCCGCTGTGGTGTACCATCCGCAGATCATTTGCAGTGACCCCCAGGCACCAGCCGATACCATAGCCGCTCCCCTCGCGCTCCCATTCCTTCATCGGCCCGGTCTCCGCGCTCGGAAGCTGCATGGCGTCAATCGCGGCATGCGTGATGATGGCCTTCTGATCGGGCAGGTCGTTCTTGAGATGGAACATCGCAAAGCGGATGAGATCGTGAGCACTGCCGTAGACCGCCCCGGCGGCCGGGCCGTCGGAATCGCAGACGGGGACCACCGCGCCGTCGGGCGTGTATTTGACGGCCAGGCCCTCTTGCCGGCGCGGTTCAAGGTGCACCGACGTCTGGCGCATTCTCAGGGGGGCGAACACCTCCTCACGCATAAAGTCAGCATAGCGTCTGCCGGACACGCGTGCGATCACATGGCCGAGGAGACCGTAGCCCAGGTTAGAGTACTGAAACCGCTCGCCCGGTGCGGTGACCAGATTGCCGTAGCGACGGATGGTTTCGTCCATAGGCGGCGGCTGATACGACTCGTCGTAGAAGTGTCGGGCGTGGAGCGGCAGGCCCGCCGTGTGGCTGGCCACGCGGTACACGGTGGCCTGCGCGGCATCACCGACGCGGGCCTGGAGCCTGGCCTCGCCGAGGTAGTCGTTGATCGGACGGTTAAGATCGACCCGTCCCTGTTCAACCAGAATCATCAACCCGGTCGCCGCAAGCGGTTTTGAGATCGAGGCCAGAGCGTACCGGGTGTGTTCGGTGGCGGGAATGTTCTTCGAGCGGTCGGCAAGGCCGAACCCTTCCTCCCAGATGATCTCGCCATCACGAGCGACGGCCACGGCCATCGAGGGGACTTCTCCGGCGGCCACCAATTGTTCAATATGTTCCCGGACAACAGAGAACGGATTCGCTTCAATCTTTGGCAATGCGTCCGCCCACCCCATACTCGTCAGAAGCAGGGTGAACGACATGGCGCCAAGAAGCAGTTTCATCCCGTCTCTTTTCCTTTTTCTCCGTTCAGGGAAAGTTGGAAACGCATAATTTCATGGGCGTCCCCGCTTCGTTTGGGGGGGGCGGTAGTTCGAGGATGCCGAAAAGATGCTGTTGCGGCCTTATTTGATCTTTTGTGCCGTGCGGTCTTCGAAGATGATGGCAAACAGGTTCTTCCTGGCATTGCTGTTATGGGCCCTGATCAACTCTTTGGCCAGATTGACATCTCTGATCCGCAGGGCTTCACACAGTTTTTCGTGTTCGCTGACGATTTCGCTGATGCGTTCAACGCGCAGCGATTCTATCCGGTGCCGCAGAAAAATCTTCTGGCAGACGTCGCGATAGCGTTCCACCAGATAGACGTTGCCCATCATCTCGATAATGCTGGCGTGAAACTCGGTGTCGATAATAAACAGATTGCGGTGGACCCTGTTGGTGATGGATTTTTTATAAAGGTTGTTATGCTGCTCGATCTTTTTCAGTTTTTCGTCGGTCATCCGGCGGATGGATTTGCCGATGGAGCCGATTTCCAGAATTTCCCGGATTTCATACAGCGCCTGGGCTTCCTCCATGGTCAGCCGGTGTACGCTGTAGCCCTGGTTGGGGATAAAATCGAGGTAGCCTTCCTTGGCCAGAATGCTCAGGGCATTGTTGACCGGTGTGCGGCTGACTCCCAATTGCTGGGCCAGGTCCACAAAGACCAGCCGCTGTCCGGGAATGATGTCATAGTGCAGCATCATGTCTTTAATGCGCGTGTAAGTGGCCAGGGTGAGGTTTTTTTGTTCTTTCATTGATTCGGTTTGTCCCCTGTCATCGGACGCCATGGGCAATGTTGTCTTTCAGGCGCTTGTTGATAAATGCATCGGGCGGGCGTAAGGGCGGTGGCCCCCTGCATATCCAGGCGGCCCATGATACCAATAGGAAAATACGGTTGCCCGGTAGCGATAGTACTCGATTAAACAACATGTTGCATGTAAATTCGCATTTTATGAGATATTTTTCCTTATCAAAATGATGAACACATTTCAAGCCCTGAGGCGGCGGGAGTCCATCGGCAGGACTGGAAGGATTGAATCTTGAAAGGGGGTAAAAAGGCTGCCGGGGCAAAAAGAAGATTGACAGCCTTCTGAATTGCATGCAATAAGATATGAAAATATCTTATCGATACAGCCATATTCTGGGCCGGTTGCCACGGCCCCATGACCGCACAGACGATGCGGCTCTCAGTCGGCTATCCATGAAAATGCTCGATAACAAACAATTGGGTTTACGATCCAAGGTCTGGCTGGAATGGCACGGCCGCCCTGTTATGGGTGAAGGCCGCTTGATCATGCTGCAGGCCATTGCGCATCATGGTTCGTTTTTGCATGCCGCCCAGGCCACAGGAATTTCCTACCGCCGGATCCGGGGTGCTGTTCGTGATATGGAAAACACGATCGGGCATGCCATGGTGCGTGTTTACAGAGGTGGGGGCAATGGCGGGGGCGCTGAATTGACGGACGCCGCGCTGGAGCTGATGGAGTCTTATCAGCAGATGGCCAGGGGCTTCCGCCAGGCGGCCGATCTTCGCTTTGAGGCGGTTTTTCGTTAAATTGGGCCGTCGAGTGGCAGAAAATGCCACTCGTGTGGTGTACAGGGAGAGAATTGTATGAAATCTTTTGAGGCGTTGTTGACAGAATCGGTGGCCCGCCATGGGCATTTGTGCGCCGGTCAGGTCATCGGGGTGCGCATGGCCACGCTCGGTTGCCGCCTTGTGGGCATTGATGATCCTAAAGCCGTCGATCAGCGTAAAAAGCTGATGGTGTATGTGGAGATCGACCGCTGTGCCACCGATGCCATTGAAAGTGTGACCGGCTGCCGGATGGGCAAGCGCACACTAAAATTTAGAGATTTCGGTGTCAATGCCGCCACCTTTGTTCATCTGGATACCCGGGTGGCCTACCGCATCGTATCAACCGAGCGTTCCAGAGCGTTGGCCGCCCGTTACGCCCTGACCCAATCCAGCGTCCAGGCTCAGCAGCTTGAAGGCTATAAAAAAATGCCCGATGAACACCTGTTCGATGTACAGCGTGTTCGGGTCGATCTGCCGGAATGGGAAATGCCCGGACCGCCGCGACGACATGCGACCTGCACGCGATGCGGGCAGGTCGTGCGGGATGCCCGGGAAAAGCG
>JAERRP010000028.1 GCA_016735415.1 Desulfobacterales bacterium
GTCGGCGATCAACTGGTGGAAGTGGGTTGCGAGAAAAGCCCGTGTGTATCCGCCGAATTTCCGGCCGCCTTGCTCTCCGGACGCCTGCGGCAGCACCGGAAGAACATCCATCCACACCCGCCTGACAATCGGCAGATTGAACATGATCAGGCTGATGGGGTTGTTGATCTCATGCGCCATACCGGCCACCAGCGTTCCCAGGGCCTCCATTTTCTGAGCCTGATAGAGTTGGTCCTGACTTTTTCTGAAGGCCAGTTCGGCCCGTTTTTGGGCGGTGATATCGCTGATGATTAAAATGGCCTTGCCCGGCGGATGGTCAAACCGATGGGCGTCGACCTGGTACCAGCGTTCTTCCTTCGCTTCCAGTTGACCGAAGCTGGTATGAAAATGTTCCAGATCGCCGGCGATAATGCGCTTCAGGCCTTCGGAGCACTCATGGCTTTGGCTGGCGTGCGCGGTTGTGGGAAAGCGCTTAGCCAGTAGAACCGCCAATTCGCCCCGGTGGCTTTCCTGACCGACGGCAGGCTGCATGCGTTTTTTCCAGGACGGGTTGATGACCCCAAGATTGCCGTCGCCGTCCACAATCGCAATGCAAGGCTCCAGGGCCGCAAGTATGGCGGATAGCAAAGTGGCCAATTCGGCAGGGTAAGTTGTGTTGCGATCTGTCTCGGAATCTTCCATGGGCACTTGATATCCTTCAGGTGGCGTCGTGCCGGGTGGGGATATCAGACACGGCAGGTCGGGAGGCGGCAGGATGAAAACCGGAATCATGCAGCGTCTGGTAATCGTGCCGACAGCGCGTGGCCATCCGCGCTTCCACATCATCCTGTTCGAGTTCCATCATGATTCGGTAGACATTCCATTTGGTTTTACAGAAGAAAATGTCAAACGGGGCCTGGCCATCTGCATTCCGGTAAATCCGGATACCCGGAATATTTCCGGACTGCACGTATTCGATTTTCGCGTTAATCAGCAGGGGTTCGACATCATGCTTGTTCTGCCAGGGTATGCAGGCGCCGTCCATGCCCAAAAGGGGATCCATGACGGAGCGCAGTTTTTCGGTCACACCACCGACTGCCAGAATAATATCACCGGTAAGTGATCCGGTTATGGCAAATTTCTCGTTGACCGGTCGGCGAATAAAATCAGAAACCAGAGCGACGTCAATGGCCGCCGAAGCACTGTCGCCTTCAACCCCGCCATGCGCCTGGATATATTCGGTATGCATTTCGTAGCCCACGTATGGCGCCCCGGTCTTCTGCAACACACGACGGACCGAAGCGCGAACGTTCTGGGCCGCCGCCTTGGCGATTTCACCGATTTTGCCACCGGCAATCACGCGATCGGCACCCGCATCCACCAGACAGTGGATCGGCAGCGGCTGCCCATGCATCTGGCCGCTGGCCTTCGACTGAACCACGGCCAGCCCGACGACATAGCCGATGGAATCGGTGATGGAATCAATGTACTTCTTCAAATCCTTCTTGTGTTGCGCAATCTCCTGGTGCATCGAACCTTCAAGGCTCAAGTGCTCCTGCAGGGCGATTCGCACGTGCTGCGGCGCCACCTTCCGGGCATTACTGAAGATCGCCTCGAACACGGCGGCTTTGATGATCCCATTGATCGGGCGCAAAATCGTTGTCAGTTTACCGTCACTCGCTCGGCTGCGCAGTTCCTTGATGATTTCCATTACGGCTTCACGCCTGAAATCGCGTGTGACCAACTGGAAATCTGAAGGCAGCCGACGCCCGAAAATCTGCTCGCAACGCTGGCGCACACTGTCCATGCCTTCATTGGCGATTACCTCGCCCCATGCCGACTGGAATTCATCTTCGATGCGCGTGACCTCCTGTTTCACATATTGAACCACTTGTTGAATGCTGACCGGTGATTCCGCGACCGAACTCTCCATGTGGACGATTTCGCCTTTGTCTTCGATTCGGCTCAAAAAAGCACCGTCGCCTTCCGTGCGCAAGTATTCGATCGTATCATGGTTGCAGCACGCCACAATGATGTTCTCGGCCCGCAGGTAGTTCTCGGAGCGGTCGGCCGCGCCACTGCCCGTGCCCTGGCCGCCTTCGAGAAGGTATTGTTTCTCCTGCATGATTTCCAGAAGTTCCGGCATATAACCAATCCGGATCAAGGTTCGCAATTCGTCGATGTAGATAATCGGAGCCGTGGCATGGGCACCCAGATACACACGCTGGTGCGGCGGGGTCTGCAGATTTCCGGATTGATAGGGATCGTGGCGAAACCCCCCTTTCATGTTGCGGGCGTTCGGTTCGGCTATGCGCGCCATCAGGTTACGATGCTGGCGCGGATCGTAAAGCACGGTTGGCAGCATATCGTAAAGGTGCTTCAGGTTGGCGGTCGCGGCGGGGGCGTTGTGTCGTTGGATTTGCTCCTGCGCCCGGTGGTTGTTTTCCTGCAGAAAAAGAAAAATACTCCCGATACCGGTAATACCGGCGCCCACTAGAAGGGGGGGGAAGAAAAACCCGGCGGCAACCAGAACAATGGTAGCCGCCATAAGGACATGTTTCATACGGCGCACGCTTTTAATTTGCGCGGACAGGCTGAAGCGTTTGCCGGCATCGACGGTGGCTTCAATTTTCAGGCGCAACGCGTCTATCAGGCGGTCGGCCTGCTGAGGGGCTTCATAGGCGATGCGGATATGATTGCGATCGCGACCGGGATAAGCCAGGATGGCCTCCTGGGGACGGATATAATCGCCCAGAGACTGATCCAGAACCTCCTGGAGCATGCCGGCCAGCATCGATTTTCCGGTTCCCGGACGGCCCACCATTAAGATATGGCCGCGTTTGTGGGCTATTTTGCGAATGGCTTTTTTGGCGCGGTCCTGAAAAACGACCCGATCGATCGGGTCGTCCGGAATGATGATAGAGCTCGTATCCTCAAAAAATCCGAGGCGCTCTTCCAGCAACTGCGGATAGCGCATCAGTTCCTGGATCCAGGCCTTATCGTTGGCGTTAAGATCCGCTTTCATCAATGCGTCCCCTGATATCCTCCAGAAGATAGTATTTTCCGGCTTCAGAGATGGTCGCTCGGCGGCTGATCGCAGCATAAACCTGGGGGGCACCTGAACGTAGCGGTTCCAGCGCCTTGATATCATGCATGACGGAAATGTTGGTGATGGGACGAGGGTCGCCAAAGCCCTCCTGTTCCACGTAGCTGAAGGATACGCCGAGTTGGCGGTGATTCAGCGAGCGAATCACGTTTCTTCGCATTTCGATATCCAGATCCAGGGTACGGAAAAGTTCTTTGTAAACCTGAGGAATCCGGTTGCGGGTATAGTCGATATCGAGATTCCGGTTGAACATCAGACGCATGGGACGGGCTTTGTCTGTCAGACATCGATTAAAAGCGCCGGCCAGTTGGGTGCTGTTGTCAAGCGCCTGCTGGAGCAGCACCACCCGGTGAAGATGTTTAATGTCGTTTATCCAGAAAGCCAGACGATCGTTGGAATTGAGCAGGCAGGCAAAAAATTTTCCATCGACATGAAATCGCAGCAGCCGATGAATGCGGCTACTGAGAAACAGTGAAGTGTTCCAACCCCGCATCTCAAACAGGCCTTCCGCAAGGTGGACACTTTTGAGCGTCGTGCGGACCGGTTTCAGCAAATTGTCCAGGATATACTGTTGCCTGGTGGCAAGATCGCCCTTCAGGGTCAGGAGCGTCCGATGCCCGGCCTCGTCCTCACAGATCCCGCGGATATCTGCCATTTTCTGGGGATCGATCGCTGCGATTTCCTGAAATACCGGATCGAGTGGTTGGAGCATGCCGCGCAGGCGTTCGACGTGACCCGCCAGCTGCCGGTCTTTCAAGGCCGGAATTTTAACGGCGTTGCGGGCCAGGTAAACACGCCTGCTGCCGGTGGTTTCGGCAGATTCCTTATGGCGCCAGGCGGCCAGACGCCCAAGGCTTTGGCGCACTTTGCCGCTTCCCGTAAGCATCAAATCGCACTCGCATCCCACGAGCTGGTTTTCCACCTCGATCGGACCGGGATGGATAAGATACCGCCCGATATCGGAAAGGCCATAGGCCATCACCTTTTTGGGTTTGGCCTCGATCCCCAGCGAGGCGACATCAATGTCCGTGTATGATCCTTGTGTTATGATCCAGACTGAATCAGGCATGTCTTGACTGTCGCCGTTTTAGAAGCTATGGCAAAAAATACAAGCCCCCGATGGGGGTGTTCGCCGCAGCGCGGTATTCCTCACCGATCGGGATTAAATCAATTGCGTCGCGCGCCTCTTCTGAATATTCACCCGAAGGCCGATACACGTCGCTTTTTAATCGTTGCGCAACGGTGATCGATTGTGAATATTAACACACAATTGGGAAAATAAACATGTTCCACGCCCCTGCCCGGCCCTGCTGATGAATACCCGGCGCCTCAGGGGGTGATGGTGTCCAGAACGGATATTCCGGGCTGCGGTATGGCCGTGAGGATAATTTCCACCCGGCGGTTTTTCTCACGCCCGTTAGGGCTGTCGTTCGTGTGTGTTGGTCGGTACTTCCCAAATCCCATGGTGGAGATCCGTCGGGGAGGGATACCAACCTGATCGATCATGAATTCTGCCACTTCGGCCGCACGCGCAATCGACAGTTTAAGATTGGATTCGAACGGGCCGCCCCGCACCGGGACATTGTCCGTATGCCCGGCAACGATAATGTCACCCTCGGTGCC
>JAERRP010000480.1 GCA_016735415.1 Desulfobacterales bacterium
TGCTAACGACGTATTCGGTTATTCATTCGATACAACCGAAGCTGCAGATAAGTTTGCAGCTGACTTAGATTCGGTTAATATTGATTATGATCGAGATACCTTATTAAATGGTAAAGATGTTATTGAAGCCGTGATGACTACACAAGATGAGTTTTATGACTATGAAAGTATTGTTGGAGACTCTCCTAGTATAGGGATGGACTATTTGTAGATCTAATAGATTTATCTATTACTTAACAAAAAGGATATGATTAATTTCATATCCTTTTTTATTTACCCAAAATATAAATATACGTGTATAACTAAAATAGGAGTCTAATATGATTACAATTGATAAAGACAACAAAACTGAATTAGTTGATTCTGTACTAAATAGTAAAAAAGGTAAAGTTGCTAAAATTATTAGAACTATGCTTCTAAACGGTTACAGACAGACTAATATAAAAAAGGAAGAAAATCATGGCTAAGTTAATAATGGAGCAAAGATTCGAGCCATCTACAATTCTTGTTGAAGAAGATAAACAAACGGGTGAGAAGAAACATTATATAACTGGTTCTTTCTTACAGACAGATACTCGAAATCAAAATGGACGAATTTATCCAATGGAAGTTGTTAAACCTTGTATTGATGAATTTGTAAAAAATAAAGTTAGTAAAAATAGAGCTATCGGTGAATTAAATCACCCACATACTCCAGAGATTGATTTAGAGCGAATTGCTATTATAATTGAAGAACTTTACTTTCAAGGTAAAGATTTAATGGGTAAAGCACGAGTTGTTCATAAAAGAGTTAAAGAAGACATGCTGGGTCACGACGATTTCAGTCGGTTTGCCCTCCATCGATCCGGAATAATCCCGCAGGAAGAAGATCAAGGCCTGGGATTCGAAGTCCTTTTCCGGCGACAGCACGCGGTAGACCTTGTCCTGGGGGGCAATCAGGAAGCTGGTCGGGTCGATCCGGTCCGGATCGGGCAGGTTGCCCAGATGGATGTTGGTTTCGACGATCCGGCGCAGGGTGGCTTTCTTGTCGAGCAGTTGTCCCCGGCCAGCCTGGCGATCCGTCAGCTGATAGGTGTAGCGCGTCATTGAGCGCTTTTTGCCCTTGTCCTTGAGATTGGGCAGTTCAAACTGCTCGGTCAGCACGCGCCCCAGATCGTAGGCGCTCGATTCGACCTCGTGTTCGCCGCCTTCGCCCTGGCCGGGACCGCTGCCTGCGCCCGAGGGGCGTACAGGCTGTTCGCCGATGACCTCACCAGGCTCGCCCTCGCCGGCACCCCCGGAAGTCTGCTCCTCCTCCTGGGGATCCCGGACCTTGTCGTGGATCAGTTTTTCTTCCACCGTGGTGGGCACCACCACTACTTTTTCATTGCCGCGAAGGCCCGGCTTGATCATTCGCCCCACACGGATTTTGCGCGGGAAACCGTCCTTTTCCCGCTGCCGGTCGCGGGCCAGAAGTTCATCGATGGATTGCAGGCAGGTCGTGTAAGGCGTCGTGGCCGCAGGAATGTCCTGCAGGACATGCAGGTCGCTGAAGGCATACCAGTCGGTCGGCTGCAGGCCCGGTCGGGCCGGCTCCCGTTCCGCAAGCCAGTGGCGCTGCGGCCCCTCGCGTTCCTCCCGGATGGGCCGATCGGCACTGGTTTCCCCGGTCGGGGTCAGATCCTCGTCGCGATCCATAAGCTAATTTTCATCCTCCTGGGTGCAGAAGTATTCGATCGTCTTCTGGGCGCAGGTGGGACAGTAATTCAGTTTGTTGAGCATGGTGTCGATCATGCGATCGTAGAGTTTCTGGTTTTCCTCGTTGGTCCGGTTGGCCAGGGCTCCCACCAGACTTCCGGCCCCGGCGATGTCGGATTTGAGCCGTACGTCCGTGACGGCTTTGACCAGCTCCAGGTTGTCCATGAAATCATAGTCCGGATCGACGGAGATTTTCTGCCCGTAAATCTTGCGGATGGAGGTGCGGAAGGATTCGCGCTGCTCTTCGGTTTTCAACCCCAGCCGTTCTTCGACACTGTGAATGTAGCGCTCGTCGATTTTGAGGGCCTTGAGTTCGCCGGTTTGTGGATCCTTGTACTTCCACATGCGGTCGGGACCCAGATTTTCGGCATCGATCCCGATGATCATGTTGACATAGCTCATCACGTCCTTGCGGATGGCATGGGGCTCGTCCATGTAGGCGTTGAACATTTCCGTCATGATCCGTTCGCGATAGAGACCTTTGGCGATCTTGAGATCTTCCAGGTATTTGGCGCGGTCGTTGGTCTCGGGCACGTAATCCAGGATGATGCGCTCCATGGCCCGGTAGACATCGTAGGCAAACATGCAGCGGCCCTCGTTGGTTTCGGAGCTCTCGATCAGTAATTGGATCGTGCGGCCCAGGTTGCGCTGTCCCATGCCCTTCTGTCCGAAACGCTTGATGATGTCCGGATCCTGGTTGAGGGTGTCGATCACCTCGGCCAGGGTTTTGATGCTTTTCTCCCCGGCAATTTCACCGGCAGCCAGCTTGAGGGTTTCGACGGGGGTCAATTTTTCGGATTTGGGCAGCCGTGTCAGAACCGAAGCCACCGAGGCGGCATAGTTGAGATTGGGATCCTGGTGCAGGGTCTCATGGGCGAGGGTCGTGCGGGTTCCGCTGCCGATGGCGTAGCGCGTGAGGTCGTGCTGCAGCTTGTAGTTGGTATTGTGGGACACATAGGTGATCCGGCAGCGGTCGACGATGGGCGCTTCCTCTTTCTCCGCCAGGAAGCGGTTGAACTCGGAGTTGTTGCTGGTGGCGATGATCAGGGTGTCGATCGGCCATTTGAATCCGTCCATCTCGATGCTGCGGTTCTGGATTACGCCCAGGTAGACCTGGATAAGGTCTTTTTTGTTTTTAAAGAGTTCGTCGCAGAAATGGATGCCGCCTCCGGCCACCCGGGCCAGGGCGCCGCGCCGCAGGTCGAAGCGGTAGGGGTTGTTGGTGTCGCTGATATGAAGCAGGCGCTGGATCGACTCTTCTCCCAGCAGGTCCACGGCCGAGGATGTGATCTTATCCTTGGCCGGGTATTTGCCGGTCAGGGTACCGAGGCTCTCGGACATGGGAACCGGGAGGATTTCGACAAAATCGAGCATGTTTTCGAGGTTGCCGTCGGTATGGTTGCGGATGTCGTTCCAGATATATTCGCTGCAGGCCCCCAGGGGGCGGTATTCGCTGAAAAGATGATCGACGGCGTCATCGTCCAGACCGGCTTTTTTTTGCAGGAAGATCCGGTTGTCTTCACGGCTTTCGGTCAGGTTCATGGCCAATACCATGGGGTCTTCATAGGTCTGCGATTCGATCCACTGGATGCGGCCATAGGTGCCGAGACGATCGAGATGGCGAAAGCGGAAGGTATAGCGTCGGTTTTCAGGCCGGGTCGAAAATTTGCGATAGCAGCTGCACAGGTATTCGACGAAATAGGTTTTACCGTTGCCCGGCTCGCCCACCAGTACATAAGCCATTTCCTTGGATGAACCGTCCTCGGAGGCATCCTTGACGTACGAAACGAAACTGTTGATTTCATCGTACATGCCGATGACCGGTTTGACCCCCTGGCGGAAAATGCCGAAGTCGTAGGTCGTTTTGCCGTTTACGACCACTTTTTGGATGTCCTTTTCCAGGATCATGCGGGTAATCGCTTTGGCGGCACTTTCATACCGGCGTTGTCCGTCCTTGTACGCGGCGATGTGGTGGAGAAGGGTCTGGTTCGCTGCTTTGGCCATTTCGATACCTCCCGGAGTGAATTCGCTGCACGGCCGCTAAGGTTAATATGGTTTCAGCTGACGCGAATGAGAAAGAGACGGGGCTGGCGCTTCGATGGAATGGCTCTGAGAACAAGTGCTGCTGACACCCACGCCGAAAACCTGGATTGAATATAATCCTTTCGCGGGATAACGCAATAAAGACTATTGTCCGCCCCGGCGGGAGCGCACGCCGCTGTTAAAAGTTACTCCTGAGTACGCACGGCGCTGAACAGGTATTCCATTTCGGCAACGATCAGGGCCTTGCTGGTTTCGTCGCCGATAAACTCGATAAATCGATGGCCGTCACGGAAATCGATACGCATGGAACAGTCGAATTTGCGTGCCGCGACTTTGGCGATGCGGGCCAGGACTTCCAGGTTCGTTTCTTCATGGTTGATGGGGATCGACATATTCGCCCTCAAGCTCCTTTTCGGATAGACATTGGTGAGGAGTAGTGCAAAGCGTATGCCGTTGGTCACGATGGCCATGGGGAAACTTTGATAATCGGTTGTGGGCGCCTGCGCGGCGGCTATACAGGGTCCGGTGGCCTTGGAAGGGGGTGTGGGCTGGTTGTCGGTGCCGGCAGTTCGAAAGCCGGGATCGTCATTCAATTGACGACC
>JAERRP010000244.1 GCA_016735415.1 Desulfobacterales bacterium
GGTTCTACTTTGGAATGGCAGGACGTAACCGGCGGGGAGGCACATGTTTCAACCCGCGTCCGAGTCGTAAAGTAAAGGAGGGATCATGAAACAACTAAGCTTAATGGTCGATTTGAACCGCTGCATCGGATGCCGGACATGCATCGTTGCCTGTCGAAATTACCACGAAATCGTTGATAATAATACGGCCCTGTCGAACGAGTTGCCGCACTACTTGAGAGTGGAGAGCCGGAGCAGGGGGATCTACCCCGATCTGTCTTTAGACGCTTGGGTTGTCCCGTGCCAGCACTGCAGCAAACCTGACTGCGTGGCAGCCTGCCCGGAAGGTGCGATCAGCAAAGACCCGCAAACCGGGGTCGTTTGCATCGATGAGGAGGCGTGCGACGGCTGCAGCGCCGTCCAGAGTGCTGAAACTTTTTCCAAACAACTCACGTCTCCCTGCAAGGCCAATTGCCCAGCCCACATGAACGTTCAGGGATATGTTCGCCTGGTGGCCAAAGGCAAATTCAAAGAAGCTTTGGCGGTCATGAAAGAAGACAATCCGTTCCCGGCAATTTGTGGCCGGGTATGTGACCATCCTTGCGAATCCCATTGCAACCGCGGCGAAATTGACGAACCCGTGGCAATCAACATGATCAAACGGTTTGTGGCTGACCTGGACTTGAATGCGGAGACACGATACGTCCCCGAAGTTAAGGAGAAAAGAGCGGAGCGGATGGCAGTGGCCGGGGCCGGGCCGGCCGGCCTGAGCTGTGCCTATTTTCTAGCGCGCAAAGGCTACCCGGTGACCGTGTTTGAGAAGGGGTCGGTACTCGGCGGCATGCTGACGGCCGGGATACCCTCCTACAGGCTTCCCAAAGAAATAGTCGATGCCGAGATCCAAGTCATAAGGGATCTGGGCGTTGACATTCAGACAGGCGTCGAGTTCGGCAAGGACACGACTGTCGAACAACTGCGAAATGAGGGGTACAAGGCGTTTTTCATCGGGATCGGCGCCCAGGAGTGTAAAAACCTCGGTGTTGACGGTGAGGATCTGGAGGGTGTCTTTCCGGGAATTGATTTCCTCGACAAGATCAATAGGGGAGAATCGGCGACTCTTGGCAACCGCGTGGCAGTGATCGGCGGGGGCAATGTCGCCTTCGATGCGGTTCGGACAGCCAGGCGATTGGGGGCGGAAGAGGCGTTCGTCATTTACCGGCGGACAGTGGATGAAATGTTGGCTAACGCCGACGAGATCAAAGAGGCACAGGACGAGGGTATACAGATCCACTTCCTGACCCAACCGGTTCGCTTTATAGAAGCTGCCGGGCGGGTGAGCCAGATTGAATGCGTCAAAATGGCCTTGGGTGAACGTGATGAGAGCGGGCGAAGAGCACCTAAGCCGGTTGCCGGGTCCGAGTTTACCCTTGAGGTCGATACCGCTATAACCGCCTTGGGCCAGGAATCCGATTGGGCGTGCCTAACTCCGGAATGTGCCTGCCAGTTGACCGACTGGGGAACAATTAACGTGGATCCGGTGACATTTCAAAGCGATGACCCGGATATCTTTGCTGGCGGTGATGCCGTTACAGGTCCTCAAACGGTCATTGAGGCGATTGCAGGGGGAAAAGAGGCGGCCATCTCCATCGACCGTTTTGTACGGGGTATCAATCTTCATGAGGGACGCGGCGGGGAAATTGCGGTGGCGACGGAGTTCCAAAAAGGGCAATATGATCCTGCCAAACGGTCCCAAATGCCTGTTTTGAAGCCGGAAGAACGTATCACCAGCTTTGAGGAGGTGCAGTTAGGGTTGACCGGAGAAATGGCGATACAGGAAGCAAAACGATGCCTCGGCTGCGGTTGTGCCTGCATACAAGCATGTCCGTATGAAGTGCTCCAGTTTGACCTGAAATCCGGCATTTCACATAAATGCAACCTGTGCGTTGACCGCGTCTATGTGGGAGAAATCCCTATCTGCGCTGAAGTGTGCCTGACGGATGCCATCTCCTTCGGTGAATACGACCTCATTCGCCAGCGAGCCATTGATGACGGGCGGTGCATCGTGGATGATTTGAGCCAGGAGTCGGTGCTGTATGTGAAGTGATATCAGTTTCAACACGGTATATTGAACGAGATCGGTACAAAAACCTAAAGGACAAAATATAACAAAGGCAGGGCCTTCGTTTAAACACTGCCTCTGTGATCTCGTTCGCGTCCGATTGCGTGGCCTGTTGTGGTGTTGCCAAGCCGCGTATGATTTCACCCTGACGCTGGCACGCAACTTCACCGTAGCTGAGAAGGGTCGTCAATACTTTTTCATGCCCGAGGTTCTGGCTCCACGCCTTGAACTGTTCCAGGGTCGGCGCTTTTTGTTCCCGTTGAGCCGTGGCGATGCGGGTGTCCTTGTCAGACAAATTGAAATACTCGGCATCGGAATACTGAAATCGCGACTTGTAGCTAGGTGCGATAGTCCGCATTGATTTTCACGTAATCCAGCGAAAAATCACAGGTTAGAAGCCGGGTCGCATCGTCACCCCGGTTCAAATCGAGGGTCACCGTGAAGGCGGGCTGTTTCAAGACGGCCGTGGCCGCGGTTTCCGCCCGGGGGCCGCCTCCGACCCCGTTCGCGACCATTTGGACCTGGTCGAAAAAAAGATCGAGGCGATCCGGATCAAGAGATACCCCCGCCCGCCCGGCCGCGGCCAGAATCCGGCCCCAGTTGGCATCCTGGCCGAAAAAAGCGGTCTTCACCAGGGGCGAATGGGCGATGGTATCGGCCACCCGATAAGCCTCTTCCGGCGTGCGGGCGCCCCGCACGCAGATATCCACCAGTTTGGTCACGCCTTCGCCGTCACGCACGATCCAGCGGGCCAGATCGAGAAGCGCCGCCTCCAGAACCGCTGTGAAGCGGCGCTCGTCTTCCGGGGTGTGCACGCGGGCGGCGCTGCGGCCGTTGGCCATCAGAATGACCGTATCGTTGGTGCTCGTATCGCCGTCGATGCTGATGCGGTTGAAGGAAACGTCCACCGCCCGTCGCAGGGTGCGGTCCAGGCT
>JAERRP010000335.1 GCA_016735415.1 Desulfobacterales bacterium
GCTGTATGCCGAAGCGGTCATGGACCTGCGGCCCTGGAATTACTGGACGCGGGATTTTAAGCCCTATCCGGAAACCGGGGAGGTCATGCGTGTGCTGGAAGCGGTTCTGGAGCGCAATCCGAACCATCCCGGGGCCATTCACCTTTACATCCATACGGTCGAGCTGGCACGCCCCGAGAGCGCGGAAGCGGCGGCCGAAAGGTTGTGGACGCTGGCCCCCGGGGCAGGGCATCTGGTGCATATGCCTTCCCCCATCTTCCGCCGCATCGGCCGTTACGCCGACGCCTCCAGGAGCAACCAGGACGCCATTGCCGCGGACGAAGATTACATTACCCAGTGCCGCGCCCAGGGTGTTTATCCCCTGGCCTACTACCCGCACAATATCCATTTCCTGTGGGATTCAGCCACAATGGAAGGACGCCGCGAGGTGGCCATCACCGCCGCGCGCAAGACGTCCTCCCGCATCCCGGAGGGCGCCTGGCGCGAAGTGCCGCTGCTGCATCAGTTTGTCGTGGCCCCGCTTTTGGCCTACACACGCTTTGGCGAATGGGAGACGATTCTAAAAGAACCCCGACCGCCTGAAGACAGCTTGTTCTGGACCGGCATCTGGCATTATGCCCGCGGCTTGACCTATACGGCCGAAGGCCGGCTGGAGGCCGCCGACAAAGAGCGCGACCGCCTGCGTGCGATTGCCGCGCAGGAGTCCCTGGAAGGTTACCGGGTGACGTTTTCCCGCAATGGGGCCAAAGCCATTCTGGAAATTGCCAGCGAAGTCCTGGCCGGTGAACTGGCGGCCAGGCGGGGCGACTACGATGAGGCCGTCGCCCGGCTGCACCGCGGGGCGCTGCTGGAAGACAATCTGATCTACAACGAGCCGCCCGACTGGCACGTTCCGGTTCGGCAGTCGCTGGGGGCCGTACTCCTGAACGCCGGCCGGCCGGCCGAAGCCGAATCCGTCTACTGGCTGGACTTAAGCCGCAACCGGGAAAACGGGTGGGCCCTGTTCGGTCTGATGCAGAGCCTTCGGGCGCAGGGCAAGACCGAGGCCGCAGACCGTGTCGAGAAGCGCTTCCGGAAAGCCTGGGCCCAGGCGGACATCACCTTGACGGCCTCGCGTTTCATGGTCAAACGGGCGCCGGCCTTGGCGGCCGTGGTCGCCGACTGACGACGGGCATAAGGCGGCATCATCCTGTCCGGCAGGCCTCCCGTCACGTTGGTCTACCGGACAGGACGGGCCGCCACTTCTTTCCTGGAATCCCGCATCCCGTGACGTGTGTCATATCATTTGCTGATCCGGCCCTCTCCGATAATCGGCCCCGGTCATGGTGATGCCGTCCCGGATGCCCGCCCGGCATCTTGTATCCGACAGCCATTTCGATTAATGGTCAATGCTTGAATTCTGTATTCATCGATTAAAAGGAGATATCCCATGAAATGGATTACCCGTTCCCATGTACATGTGGACCGCGTGGCCTGCCCCTGGATGATCACCCGGTTCATCGATTCAGATGCCGAGTTTCTTTTCGTCCCCAAACGCAAAGTCCTGGAAGTGGCCGAAAAAGAGGGTGCCATCGCCTTTGACACGCCCGGGGCCGAGTTCCATCACCGGGACGACCTGTGCACGTTCGACGTACTGATTCAGGAATACGGCCTGACCGACAAGGCCTTGCTGCGCATGGCCCGGATCGTCAACGCCGCGGACACCGACCGCCTCGCCCAGGATCCCATCGCCGCCGGGTTCGAGGCCATTGCCGTGGGCTACAGCATCCGGTTCCCGGACGATCTTGAAAACCTGGAGTGCCAGTTTGAAGTCTACGACGCCATGTACGCCTGGTGCCGCCTGGACGTCGCCCGGAATCCCTAAAGGCGGGTGGCTCCCATGACGCCCAGAGAACTGAAAACGCAAACCGCCCGGGTCTCCGGATTTCTGGGGCTGCAACGCAGCACGGTCGGGGTTCTGGCCATGGTGATCCTGGTGGGGATGGGCGAGCGCATGGCCGAACGCTTTCTGCCCATCTACATCATGGCATTGGGCGGCGGTGCGCTGGCCATCGGTCTGCTGCAGGCCATGGACAACCTGCTCTCCGCGCTTTACTCCTTTCCGGGCGGCTACCTGTCCGACCGGATGGGAACCAAGCGGGCGCTGGTGGTGTTCAACCTGGTGGCCATCGTCGGTTTCGGGGTGGTGATTCTGGTACCGGCCTGGCAGGCCGTGATAGCCGGAGCGGTCCTTTTTATTTCCTGGTCCGCCATTTCGCTGCCGGCCACCATGAGCCTGATCTACAAGGTGCTGCCCCGGCAAAAACGCACCATGGGCGTCAGCATGCACGCCCTCGTGCGCCGCATCCCGATGGCCCTGGGCCCGCTCATGGGGGGTCTTTTCATCACCATCTGGGGTGAACAAAACGGCGTGCGCCTGGCCTTTCTGGCAGCCTTGATCATGGCGGCCGCGGCCCTGTTTCTGCAACAGAGCCTGCTTGAAGACGATACCCCATCACCGGTGGCGGATGGGAACACCTGCGCGCTGGTGCCGGAGAAAAACCCGGTCGCGCTCTGGCGGTTGATGAACCCGGCCATGAAAGGACTGCTGGCCAGCGACATCCTGATCCGTTTCTGCGAGCAGATACCTTACGCCTTTGTCGTGGTCTGGTGCATGAAAACCATCGACCAGCCGGTCTCGGCCCTCCAATTCGGTGTGCTCACCACGATCGAGATGGCGACGGCGGTGCTGGTCTATATCCCGGTGGCCTATCTGGCGGACCGCACGACCAAGAAACCCTTTGTGACCATCACCTTTGTCTTCTTTACCCTGTTTCCGCTGGTGCTATGGTACAGTCGCTCCTTCGAATGGCTGGTGCTGGCGTTCTTCCTGAGGGGACTCAAAGAGTTCGGCGAGCCGACGCGCAAGGCGCTCATCATGGACCTGGCACCGGACCAGTGCAAGGCCGGCATGTTCGGGCTCTATTATTTGATCCGGGATGTTTTCGTTTCCGTCGCGGCTTTCGGCGGGGCGTTCCTGTGGCAGGCCAGCCCGCAAACGAATTTTATGACGGCTTTTGTTTTCGGCATTATCGGCACCCTGGGGTTTGCCATTTTCGGCCGCGATATTCAGGTGCCGGCCCAAAATGCCTAAGGGCTCGCGTAAAAATCCTCACGGTGGACCGGCAGCAAAGTCTCCATCAACGGTTTCCGAGCCCGTACTTCGGGATCACAGCCGGGCCATGACCAGGGTGATGTTGTCCTTCCCGCCGGTATCCAGGACCGCCTGTAAAAATGATTCGGCCTTGTCTTCGATGGATATCGCGGGTGCGGCCAGCAGTTGCGTGAATTCCCATTCGGACAGGGTGTCGTGCAGACCGTCCGTGGTGTGCAGGAGCAGATCGCCGCTTTTTATCCGGATCGATCCGGTTTCGGGTTCACACTGCGGGCAGCCCACACATTGATCCAGGAGATGGCCGTAAGGGTGCGTCCGGGCCTCGTTGCGAAAGATATCGATAAAGTCGAGGTTCATGGCCATGTCGTGGCGCAGCATCTTGATGGCCACGGGTGTTCCCCGACCGGTATGGACGCCCTTGTAGACGATGCTGAACCCTCCCCGGCCGATAATATCGGTGGCCGTGTAGTTGCCGATGGTGCGGTCGGCCACCGGACGGCGGGAATTGAAACGCTCCGCCACAAGTTCCGTGAGGAAATCCTGCAAATCGGGATCCTGGCGGAATAATTTCTCAAGTTGCAAACGGGGCAGACACCACACTTCCATGTCGGTTTCGGCCTCGACGTGCGCGTTGCGGGGTTCTCCCGTCAGAACCGATGTCATCACCACAATATCGCCTTCGCTGCGGTGGTCCGTGGGGTGCAGCTCACCGTCCTTTTCAACGATCAGCAGACAGGTCCCCCGCTGGATGATGAAGGCTTCGTCCGCGGATTGGCCCTGGCTGAAAAGGCGCTCCCCGGCCGGAACTTGGCGGGTTGTCATCTCGCGAAACAAAGGTACCTCGCCGCTGCTGAAAGCCAGGCGTAAAAATTTGGTCCGAAGATTGGCCGTGCCTTCTTCCGCGCGCACGCGGTGGTAAAAACTGCATTTCAGGCATGCGCCGCGCTTTTGCGCAAAAGTGCCCTGGATCTCCCCGCCACAGAAGGTGCCCGCCACGGCCCAGCAGGAGCGTCCGCCACAGGTGCCGGAGTTGATGCCATCGAAGGTGGTGTCAGCGGCCGCCGGGCACACCCCGCGTTCCAGTTTTTTCTGGGCCCGATACAGGGATGCCAGAACGTTGAGGATCAGTTCGTGCTCAGCGGTCAGAATCTCCGTTGCATGCATGCTTGCCTCTGAGGGGTGGTTGCTGATTAGATCCCGCGAACGATCCATCGCTGGTTGGTCGGGTCGAAGGTTCAACCCCCGTTTGCAAGGGGCCGGGAATGGTATGCCCCGGTTACGGGCAATGGAAAGGGGCCCTGCGGTTTCAGGTTGCTGTCACCCGCTTAGATTTCTTTTTCTTAACGGGAAGATCCTGCCGGCGGGAAATCTCGCTTGCCTGAACCGGATTCCGATCAGACTGACGGGCCCGTTCCAGGAGGATACGTGCGCCGTAACGACTTCGCGTGGATAGTTTCATGCGTCCTCCGGATAGAAACCATTCCATACCGACACGTCGCCGGAGAAGGTTCCGATACCGGTTAAAGTGTTTTAAGATATTCGATCAGAGCCTCAATCTCTTCTTGCGGCATGTCGGCAAAGGCAGGCATGCTGCCATAAGGGGTTTTGATCTGGGATTCGATGTTCCCGGCGGTCACCGGTTTGCTGCTGATCGGCAGTTGGCCCTTCTGGAACAAATCCTTCAGACCGGGACCGATCCGGGTTTCCGTGCGATCACTGTAATGGCACATGGCGCAGTTCCGGGCAAAGATAGCCGCCCCCTGTTCGATACGGGAATCTTCGTGTGCCTCTGCGGTGCTGCGCGTTCCGTACACCAGTTCTCCCCCGAAAAAGCCCATGCCGACAACGATGAACAGGCAGAGGCCATAGAGAATCAGAGGTGTTTTTTCACGGGATGGGATCAGCGTGACAAGCAAAAGGGCAAGCAGAATCGTTGCCAGAACCATTTTCATGATGATCGGCGTCAGCCAGGCACCGGCATAGAAATGCTGCCAGTCCATCAGGCCCAACAGGGCCGCCAGCGGCAGCGCCAGCAGCGCCAGCCAGAAACAGTGACGGGCGGATTTGGCCAGTGAAGGGCGTTTGAATACGGCGGCCGCCAGCGCGAAAAGAAATCCCCCGATGATTAAGCCCACCGGCACATGCGTTATGGCGGGGTGAAGCGGATGGGTGTAGCCGATGTTGGCCAGGGTCTGGTATATCGCGTTTATCATATCCAACCTCGCTCGCATCTGTGGGATCAGGGCCACCCTGGAATCAGGGGCGGGTACATAACGACCCCGCCCCCGGCATTTCCTGATGGACGTTTAAGGGTTCGCTCAATTATTTGTGTCCATCCACGGATTTAAGGAAGTCACGATCGTGCCCGATTCAGAAATAATGTGAGGTTATTATTCGCGAGCCCTAAATCGCAGCCTACTTGGCCGGAGTGAAAATCCAGTCTTTGGTCTTCTGCACGCTATGACACTGGATGCAACCCTTCACTTTGCCGGCCTTCATTACAGCCCCGTCAGCACCGTATTTGGCCCAGTACCAGTCGCCGCCCTCAGGATTGTAACCCTTAAGGCGATACATCGGCGTGACGGCCATCAGGGTTTTCTGATCCTTGCCATAGTTTTCCTTGACGATAATCGCACCGTCCGGCATGGGCTTTCCTTCGCGTGCCGCCTTGAGCGCCACTGTATTGGCGTAAACCTTCAAATAGGCGCCGTGGGGGCTTTTGCCGGGGTAAATACCCACGTGACCGGGCCAGAATCCCCATCCCGTATAGGGATCCGCGGTGGTGATGTGTGACCACAGCTTAGCGCCATCGGCCGGGGGCATATCGCTGACGGCACCGGAAATCGCCGTTACGCCAACGATAGCCAGCGCGACGGTTGTCAGAATCAATAGACCTTTTCGCATACTATCCTCCCTGTTTATCACGGTTAACAATGCATACGCCGCCCAATGCGGCCTGTTTCCCAATCGAAAGCCTGTCGCCGGGCGATGCGGCCGTTGGTCGGCCACGTCATTGATATCGACATCAGCCCGAGTCCAGGCGGGATTGCACAAATTTGGAGGCGAATCGCAAACAAGGTGTCTGGGAATAAAACCTAAGTGGCGCTACCTGGTTGTCAGTCGTGTATTGTTGCCGAACCTTACAGCGTGATAGGCAGGGTCGTAGTCGATTTACTAGTTTTTCCACATCCCTGCCGGGATCGTAATGAATCGGGTCAATCTGAGATTTGATATCCAGACATAATGTATTATAGGGCAATGTCCCCATATCGTTGACATCACATTGCTGGATAGGCCAGCAGCTCATCAAAGGTCCATTGGTGATCTGCTATTTTAGCAGCCATCGCTGGGGTCGTAGCTCGGAAAGTCCGATCTTCGCCACGGCTTAGCGTTTCGTGTGGTCGGATGAAATCATAGCAGGCCACGCAGATTGCGAACTTGGCTTTGAGCCATCGTATTGAGCGTGCAGCAGTCGGAGCCTTGCGTGCCAAATGAGCATCCCAAAGCCGCCAGTCCAAATTCGACCGTTCAATGTAGGCGGTATTGATAGTGCGACTGGGCGAGCCCGCCAAACGTTCGCAAATGCGGTGCTCGCTACCGTGAACCACTTTACATTCGACCTTGACCACCCGTGCACCTTGGCGAGTTTTATGAACCGTAGCGTAATCCAGATCCTCATCGACAACCCGCTTCGGCTTGCGGGGCCGCCCACGTTTACCCGTTGGCACCGGCGGGACCAACTCGTGAAACAGCTCGGCAAGTACAGTACCGTAATGGGCCAGCTCGTCGGAAACAAACAGGGGCTTGCCTTCAAGGCGGCCGACCAAATCTTCAAGCAGCCGTCGGGCATCGTCCAATTCGCGCCCACCAATCCAGAAGGTAATCAGAAGTCGCGAGGTGGCGTCTATGGCCGTCCAGATCCAGGTTTGTCCGTACTTGCACTCAAAGTCCTCTTGGCTGCCAGAACATTTCTTTTTTTTACAAAGGTCCATAACTCGTCGAGTTGCGTCTCGTGCAGTTCAAGCGAAGTTAACAGGCTTGAAAGCACGCGGGCACAGTGCTCGCCTGCACGCAGGATCACCCGGTTGACGGTGTCCTTGTCGAGTCCGAGCAAACGTGCTGTGGCCCGGACACCAACGCCTTCGGCCGCGTGATGGATGATCTGCCTGATCGTCTCGGCCGGCAGATGCAAACCGAACATCGCGCTGGCCCGGCTAGAGGCAAAGCGCTTGCCGCAAGTGCGGCAGTACAACAGATCTCGGCTTTTGTCCTTTCCGTACTTGCCGCGGACGGCGATGTTGCCCTGCCCTCGCAGGCCATAATCTTTGCATTGTTTGTTGGGACAGAAACATTTATCAAGTTCCTTCATGGCTTGCCTCCAGCATGGATTATGAGATGCACTGGGGCAAGCCTAATACAACCAGGACACAATGTCAACTATATGGGGACATCACCGATAATCCTTATATGTCTCAAAAAAAGCATCATCTTTTATATGAAAAAAAACATCTT
>JAERRP010000187.1 GCA_016735415.1 Desulfobacterales bacterium
CTGCCTTTGATCGAAAGCGGTTTCAACGTTAGAGCGCTCTCCCGGGCCAGAGCTTTGGGCTTGTGGCAGTTTATCCCCTCGACCGGTTATAAATTCGGACTCAACCGCGACCAGTTCATCGATGAGCGCATGGATCCCGAAAAAGCCACCAAGGCGGCCATCGCCTATCTCAAGGAATTACATAACATTTTCGGAGATTGGACCACCGTTCTGGCCGCATATAATTGCGGTGAAGGACGCGTGCTGCGGACCATCCGGACCCAGAATGTCAACTATCTCGATAATTTCTGGGATCTCTATGAACGTCTGCCGCGTGAAACGGCCCGCTATGTGCCCCGATTCCTGGCAACCCTGCATATTCTCAGCGCTCCGGAAAAATACGGCATTGATCTATCCATCGTCGATCCGCCGCTGACCTACGAAACGGTCATGATTGCCAAACAGGTCAGCCTGAAGGACGCGGCCCGGGCTATCGGGACAACCGAATTCGAATTGCGGCAGATCAACCCGGAGTTGCGCTATAAGATTTCCCCGCCGCAAGGCTATGAATTAAAAGTGCCCGAGGGTAAAGGTGAGACCCTGCTGGCCCAGATCGACACGCTCAAAGCGACCTCATTACCGCGCCCGGCTTATGTTTATCATCGTGTCCGCTCCGGTCAAACGCTCTCGACCATTGCCAGACGATACCACACTTCCGTGGGTCGCATCATGCGGGCCAACAATCTCCGCAGTTCCCATTACATTGTAGCCGGCAAGCGTCTTAAAATCCCTCAGAAAGGTTATGTCAACAGCACCCGGACGGCCAAGAAACGAACCGTGATGAAATCCGGCCGGGCCCAATATCATACGGTTCGTCGCGGCGACTCCCTCTGGAATATTGCCCGGAAGTATGGCACGACCACCCAGGCCATCCAGAATCTCAATGGTCTGCAGGGAACGCATTTACACAAGGGCCAGGTCCTGAAGATATCGAAGGGTAAGGACAAAGCCCTCGTGAACAGCGGCAGCCTTAAGACCTACCAGGTCAAAATGGGAGATAGCCCGTTTAAGATTGCCCAACTGCACAAAATGAGCCTCGGTCGACTGCTTGAAATCAATCGTCTTTCACGCCGCAGTAAAATTTATCCGGGTCAGCAGCTTTTCGTGGAGCCTTAGGGCGTTTAAGGCTGCGGCTAAAACCAAAAAAAAACCTCGGGGGCGACAACGCCCAACGAGGTTTTTGGGTTTCTAAAGGTAGTCCCCTTCCGCCTTCAATTGCGCCAGAAGACAACGCCCATGATGATGAAGATCAGACCTAAACCAAACAACAGAATGTAAACCGGCGTTTCAAAAAGAGGGTAAACCCATTCGTAACCCAAAGCCCAGTTGAAGGGCTCCACCCCGAACAGGTCGATAAGATCTGCGTTTTTCCAGCTCACCTCCTGCTCCATGAAGGTGCCCAGCGACTGAAACCCCAGAATAACAATGCCGGCCAGCCAGGCCACCAGACCGACCACCGTGTACTTGTTCATAGATTGCCTCCCGCTTCAGCTGTCGATGACTGCAATTGTGCGCCCCAGATTAGTGCCCTGGCGAAGGCGCGCCAACACCGATTCGACTTCTTCTATGTTAATTTCATGCGCAACGGTATCCGAATTAAGGGTTTATAGCAAGCGCTGATCATTCCGGTGGCAGCGCCATCGCAAACGGTCAAACGGCATAACCATCGGTGCTATCCGAAATGGTCAACCGTTGCGGTCCGTGATGATATCGATAACCGTACGGTCGTTGCAGGACAGCTGCAGACCATCCGATCGCATCCGAATATAAACCGCTCCGTTGATATCCGTTCTGAGGATACGGCTGCCGGCTTGTCGATAGCGCGCCAGGATCTCCTGGTGGGGAAACCCAAACCGATTGCGCCAGCCGCAGGAAAAAATAGCCAATTCAGGGGCCACGACTTGCAGGAATGCTTCTGAGCTGGATGTCCGGCTGCCGTGATGCGGTGCCAGCAGAATCGTACTTCGCAATTCCGATCTGGTTCTTCGCACCATCTCCAACTCAGCCTGCCGCTCGACATCGCCCGGAATCAGTATTGAATTGCCACCGAATGCAATCTGCAACGCCAGGGAATTATTGTTCAGATTGCGCCAGCGCTCTTGTTTGCGGCGGCGGTCGTAATCGGGAGGAGGATTGAGAATCCGGATGGTGGCCCCGCCAATCTCCATCCGGCGATCGAGACCGTCGAAGCGGGGAACCATAAGCGGGCTGTCATGGACCAATCCCACAAACGCCCGTCCGCTGGCACTTTTTACCCGGTCATGGTTCCAGAAGAGAAAACGGGGATGGAAATGCCGGACGATATGAAAAAGCCCGTTCATATGATCGCTGCTGGGATGACTTAAGACCAGGTAATCGACCGTCAATATCTTCTGACGACGCAGAAACGGCCCAATCACACGACGGCCCATATCGAAGATGCGATTATCGGCGTAGCCGCCGCCATCCACCAGCATAGTCCGACCGCCCGGGAACTCCACCAGGACTGCGTTGCCCTGGCCCACATCCAGCACCGTTAAACGCAGGTCGTCATGACCGAAACGATAATGGTACCACCACCCTGCATCCACAGTCAGGAACACGACAGCAGCCACCAGAGCCCATTTGGCCACCCGATTAGATCGGATGGCAATCAGCGCCCCCAGCAAGGCATAGTATCCCCATATTTCCCAGCCGGTGGGTTGAAATGAACGCAACGCGGCGAACTCAAACACCGAAGCCCAGCGAGCGGCAACCAGGATGCCGTCAAGCAGAACGCCACCCGTCTGCAGACAGAAAGATGCCATGGTGCTGCTGAGCGGAAGTAGGACAAGTGACAGCATACCTAAAGGTAACGCCACAAAGCCGACAAGCGGAACCGCGATAAGATTGGCAATCAGCCCTATGAGTGAAAATTGCTGAAAATAATACATCAACAGCGGCAGTGTGCCAGCTGTGGCATAAAACGAGACCGCCATAAAACCGAGTAGCCGATGTCCAGGATGCACACCGACCGGGAGCGGGTCGTGATCTGCGCGGGGCCAGGCGTGTCGCAAGCCCAGCACAATCGCCAAAACTGCGGCAAACGACATCTGGAAACCGATTGCGAATAGCATGGGGGGATGCCAGACCAGTATCAGCAGACCGGCCAGGGCAATAAAATTGAGGGTATCGCCTTCACGCCTCAGAAGATAGGCCCCCAATCCCAACGACACCATGATCACCGCCCGCTGGGTGGACGGTGCCAGGCCGGCCATCACCCCATAGGCGATGATGAAGGGGATGGTCGCGCAAGCCGCCGCCGTGCGGCCCCATCCCCGCGCAAGGAAGAAGCGAAACCGGTTGAACAGCCACCCGGCAACGCTCATCAAAACAATGGCGATAATTCCGACATGCAGCCCGGAAATGGCCAACAGGTGCCCGATACCACAGCGATTGAAGACCTCTCGCAGATCAATTGAGATGGCGTTGCGGTCCCCAATGGTCAGGGCTTTCATAACGGCCCGGGAATCCCCGCCAAGTTCCGATTCGATGAATCGCCGGAAACGTCCTCTGGCCCGGTATATTAGGGACGGCGATGATGACGGCCCGCTTACGGGCGATATTTTAAGCTGTCGTCCGCGGACCCAGGCGGTTGCCGTAATCTTTTTAAAAGCCATGTGGCGGCGGTAGTCGAAACTACCCCGATTCTGGAAATTGCGGATCGACCGCAGACGGCTCTCAAACTCAAGGCGGTCACCGGGATGAATCTCCGGAAGGTCGCCAAACACGGTCAAACGGAGCCTCCCGATGGCCTTCGGCATTGGGATGGATGGCCCCAAACGTTCCACCCGCAGAACCAGTCGCAAGCGCCGGCCAGGGGCGGGCACCGGCGTGCTGTCGACCGTTCCGACGATCCGATAGCGCGAACCGTCCGTGAAATGGATGATGTGATCCTGAGGGTAGCTGTTCGGCAGCCATGGCAGGAGCGCCCCGTAGCCCAGTGCCCCGAAAAGCATCAGGGGCGCTATCCGGCTGCGCTTATCAAAATAGAGTTGCCACCCGACACAGGCAACGGCGGTCGCGGCGGCCAGCAGGGCCCAAAGGTCGAGATGCGGCCAAATTGATCGGCTCCCGATACCTGCGGCGAATGCGACCGTCAGTGGCAGCAGCGGACGAAAACAATCTCGAGGTGACGCATGCTGGGGTCGCCGGGTTGAAACGTTTTTTACAATCGACACATTCGCACCTATCCGGCCTGACGCTGACGGGCAATTGCAACGGAACGCAATAATGCTCCTCGGGATCTGTCTGCAAACAGGAAAAATACACGCGGAGCGACCTGGGCCCGAGGCCCATTCCGATAAAAGGGAGGGGTCAGGCCTTTTCACGCCAAATCGAAGCACCCAATTGCTGCAGTTTCGCTTCGATGCGCTCATAACCGCGATCGAGATGGTAAACGCGGTTGATTTCCGTTACCCCTTCGGCCACCAGACCGGCGAGGACCAGCGAGGCGCTGGCGCGCAGATCCGATGCCATGACCGGTGCCCCCGACAGTGATTCCTGGCCGCGGATGATGGCCGTTTCACCGGATACGATAATTTCGGCTCCCAGTCGTTTGAGTTCACTGACATGAATAAAACGATTTTCGAAGATGGTTTCCGTAATAATACTCTGACCGCGGGCAATCGACATCAGAACCATGAACTGGGCCTGCATATCCGTCGGAAAGCCCGGGTAGGTTTGGGTACGGATATCCAGGCTCTCGATGGGTCGATCGCCCCTGACACGAATTCGACCGGGACCCTGCTCAATTCGAGCCCCGGCCTGGACAAGCTTATCGCACACCGCCCCCAGGTGTTCACCCTCGCAACCCGTCAAGGTTACATCCCCGGCGGTCAATGCCGCCGCCACCATGAAGGTGCCGGCCTCGATGCGATCGGGAATGATGGCGGTTTCCACCGACTTCAGGGTATCGACTCCGGTAATGGTAATAACGGCGGTTCCCGCACCCTCAATCTCCGCCCCCATGCAGCTGAGCACCTCGGCCAACGCCACCACTTCCGGTTCCCGGGCGGCATTCCGCAGAACGGTAACACCTTCCGCCAGAACCGCAGCCATGAGGAGATTTTCCGTCCCGGTGACTGAAACCGTGTCAAAATAGATTTCCGCGCCTTTCAGACGTTCGGCCCGTGCTTCCACGTAACCATGCTGAAGATCAATCTCGGCCCCAAGCAAAGCCAGCCCCTTGAGGTGGAAATTGATGGGGCGGGCCCCGATGGCACAGCCCCCGGGCAACGATACGCGGGCATGCTGCAAACGGGCGACCAGCGGTCCCAACACGAGAATGGAAGCCCGCATTTTGCGCACGATGTCGTAGGGCGCTTCACTGTTGGAGAGGCTGGCGGCATTGACGACCACCGTATCGCCCTCCCGCTCGACATGGACCCCCAGGCTTTGCAGCAACTGGATGATACTGTGAATATCGCGCAGATCAGGTACATTGGTGAACCGGCAGGTTTCGTCGGTCAGAAGCGATGCCACCAAAATCGGCAGGGCCGCATTTTTGGCGCCGCTGATGGCCACAGCGCCTTCCAGTCGATTTCCGCCTTCCACGACAATTTTATCCATGAGCACCATTCTCCAGAGGCTGCTGAACAGCCAGCCTGTATCGCGTATGTTATCGCCAAAAAAAACGCTTCTCCCTGCTGACGGACAACCGGGAGAAGCGCGCTGACATCCTTAAGATGTGGTTTTCAGTGGTGATGACCACCCTTATCATTGGCTGTATCCACGATCGCCTTGATAATGATAAAGGTCATACCGGCGCCCAGGATGCTCAATGCGTACCAGAGGCCGCCCATGAAAATTATGTGGGACATATCCCAAATCCACTCAAAATTGAAGGGAAACATACGATTGCCTCCTTAAGCCTTGTCAGGCTTTGGCCGGGGCCATTTCAGGTTCCTGAACGTTTTCCGTCTCGCCCTCTTCTTTGCTTTCAGCTTCGATCGCCGGAGGCGTTTCCGGTTCGATCGGATTCAACTCGGCTTCATTCGGGAAGACCGGCAGATACCGATAAGAAATCATGACCAGGATGACACCATAGGCCACCGGCAAAATGGTGGTGGCCACTTCCTGCCAGCTGGGGATGTACATCACCCACTGGTCAAACGACATCACCGGAACGGCCATGACCTGCAGAATCATCACCCAACGGTTCAAGCTAACCCCGATAACGCCTAGCGTGGCGGCTATGAACAGACCATAGGGATTGCTTCGGATCTTGGGGATGACCAGCATCAGCGCCGGTATCACCCCGCCGAGGATGAGTTCGGCCCCCAGGATCCAAAAGCCGTAGAAGGGATTATTG
>JAERRP010000367.1 GCA_016735415.1 Desulfobacterales bacterium
CAGTCTTCGGGAGACGGGTCTGACATTTGTCCTTGATTATTGTCCTTACATCATTCTGCTGCAGGTGATAGATAATGACTTGGACAGAAGCGACATTTTCGGTACTGGGGGGCAGACCGGCGCCGCCATGATAGCGGCGAATGACGCCCTCACGACTCAACATATTAATATCCCTGCGAATCGTCTGGGGTGTAACGCTAAATTGCGCCGCCAGATGTTCGATCGTGATAAAACCTTTAGCCCGCACCAGATGCTGAATTTTAGCGCGTCTTGCCTGCACCGGACCGGTTTTGCCGTTAACCGCAGACCTGTTTTCTGCATGATGGTTCATGGTGTGTGACTTGCCTTGATCCTGAGGTGTTCCGGCGATTGTTGCCATGCGCTCCGGGGCGTGGTGTGCAATCGTTAATTTTCGTTTTAGAAAATATTTTGGCCAACTTGTCACTAAAAGAAAAAATGCGTGACAAAAACAGGCGCTTCTGTTAATTATTACATGTTGAACTGGGGATTCAGCATCCGAAAGGTGTACTTGAGAGGCCGTAACATGACCCATTTTTTTTCGCAAGAGAAAAACAACATCCAATAAATACGCTTATCTGAAAAGATAAGACCAAACGCAACCCTATCCCGAGGCTTTTTTTTTGGAAACGCAGGTGCTCATTATCGGCGGTGGCGTTACCGGTACCGGTCTGGCCCGTGATTTGGCCCTGCGCGGGATTGAATGCATCCTGGCTGAAAAACAGGATATCAATGCCGGCGCCTCGGGCGGCAACCACGGCCTGCTTCACAGCGGTGCCCGCTATATCGCGTCCGATCCGGCCGCCGCCGCCGGATGCCGCCGGGAAAACCTGCTGCTGAAAAAGCTGGCGCCCCACTGCATCGAAGACACGGGGGGCCTTTTTGTCGCCGTGGCGGGCGACGACGAAAACTACATCGCCGATTTTCCCCGCATTTGCCGCGCCAGCGGCATCCCCGCCCAGCCGCTGGCTCCGGCTGAGGCCCGTGAAATGGAACCGGCCCTCTCGGATCGTGTCATCGCCGCCTATGCCGTGGAAGATGCCGCCATCGACCCGTTCAAGCTGTCCCTGGACAACATGGCTCAGGCACTGCAGCAGGGCAGCCGGCTGCTGCGTTTTTCGCAGGTGGTTGGCTTCGAAACCCGTGCCGGACGAATCCAGACGGTTCGTTTGCGCAATTGCCTGACGCGCCGTGAAACACAGGTGCGGGCCGAAGTCGTGGTCAATGCCACCGGGGCCTGGGCCAGCCATGTGGCCGCCTTGGCCGGCATCGATATCCATATTCGCTATTCCAAGGGCAGCCTGCTCGTCACACATCATCGTATCGGCCGACGGGTGATCAATCGCCTGCGCAAGGCCACCGACGGCGACATCCTGGTTCCCGGCGGTACGGTGTCCATTTTAGGGACGACCTCCGAGCGCTGCGCATCACCGGATGTTATTTATCCGGAAATTCATGAGGTCGACCATATTATCGATGAGGGCGCGGCCATGATCCCCGTCCTCTCGACCACCCGTTATATTCGCGCCTACTGTGGCGTGCGGCCGCTGGTCAGCAATGATGACGGGGGCGACGACCGCAATGTCAGCCGCGGTTTTGCCCTGCTCGACCATGCCGACGACGACCCCGGTCTCGAAAATTTCATTACGATTACGGGGGGCAAGCTCACCACGTTTCGCCTGATGGCCGAGAAAACCGCCGACCGGGTGTGCCGCCGGCTGGGGGTTTGCCGGCCCTGCCGGACGCATATCGACCCGCTGCCCCAGACCATCGATGCCCGCTGGACCGAACCGGGGTTGACCCCCAGCCTGTGGATCCAAAAAAACGACTCCCAGGACATGCTGCTGTGCGAATGTGAAATGGTCCCCCAGAGCATTGTCGATCAGATCGTGCAGTCGATTCGGAAACAAAAGGGCGATCCCACCCTCAACGCCATCGGACTGCGCAGCCGGATCGGCAAGGGCCCCTGCCAGGGAACGTTCTGCAGTCAGCGGCTGGTCGCCTATCTGTATGACCGTGGCGAATTGAAACGCGATCAGGGGCTTTTTGAGCTGCGGTCCTTTTTGGAAAGACGCTGGCGGGGCCAGCGGCCCCTGTTATGGGATATCTCCCTGGCCCAGGCCGAACTCCTCGAAGCCATGCACAGCGGTTTATTCGGTCTGGAACAGGTCGATACGGCCCAACGTTAGCGTCGACGCCTATGATAAACCCAATCGTGAAAGCCACATGACGTCCTCTTGTCCTGAAATAAAGTGCGACCTGCTGATCATCGGCACCGGTATGGCCGGTATGGCCGCGGCCCTGTTTGCGGCCCGCCGCGGGATCGACACGGTTCAGGTGGGCATGACCGGCGCACTCAACTTTGCCAGCGGCCTGCTGGACCTGCTGGGCGTGCATCCGGTGGCCAGGGGTCAGACCTGGTCCAACCCCTGGGACGGCATCGCACAGCTGATTAAGGATCAGCCCCATCACCCCTATGCGCACATCGGCCTGGACACGATCAGGGCGGGCATGGAGGAATTTGTCGGCTTTCTGAACGACACCGAGTTGCCCTATCGCTGCCATCCCCGGCAAAATGCCCAGGTCATTACGCCGGTAGGAACCCTGAAAACCACCTACGCCCTGCCGGAAAGCATGGCCTGGGCCGACCATGCCATAGCCGATCGGCCGGCCTGCCTGCTGGTGGATTTCCCGGGCCTCAAGGGTTTCAGCGCCCGCCAGATCAAGGCCGTGCTTCAAGAGCGCTGGCCCGATTTGCATACGGTGCGCCTGCTCTTCCCCGGCCTTGACGGCGAACTGCAAGCCGAACGCATGGCCCGCCGACTGGAAACCGCGGCGGCCCGGGAACAACTGGCGGATTCGATTCGCAAACATCTCGGTGATGCCCGGGCCGTGGGTCTTCCGGCCATCTTGGGGATTGCCCGCACCCGGCAGGTATTTACCGATATTCAGAAGGCCATCGGCCGGCCCGTTTTCGAAATTCCCACCATGTTGCCGGCCATCACGGGCTTGCGCTTGCGGGAATGCTTCGAACGGCACCTGCCCCGGATGGGGGTGCGGGCCCGCTACCAGCAGAAAATTCTCCCCGCACCGCGCCGGTCCGGTCATGAATTTGTCGCACCGGTCGGTGGTGAAACACCCGAAGTGCAGGTGCGGACACGCACGGTTATTCTTGCCAGCGGACGATTTTTCGGACAGGGGCTGCATGCCGATCGGCACGCCATCCGGGAGACCATCTTCAATTTGCCCGTCCACCAGCCTGCCGAGCGTACCCAATGGCACCACAAGGACCTGTTTCACGATGAAGGGCACCCGATCCATCGCGCCGGGCTGGCCGTCGACGATAACTTGCGACCCACTGACGAACAGGGCCGGTGTGTTTATCCCAACCTGTTTGCGGCCGGTTCCATTCTGGCGCATCAGGACTGGATTCGACAGAAATGCGGCAGCGGCCTGGCCATCGCCAGTGCCTATGCCGCCGTGCGCGCCAGCCAGGCCGTATTGGGACAAGCCTCGCATGCGAACAGCGCCTGACGGCCCGGCAGCCGCAAGCCGTTGGGCCCGTCTATCTGGGCGTCTGATAAACTGGAAGCCTTCATGCTGACATCGACGGTGGCATATATCGCCCTGGGTGTCTGTCTGGCGGGGAGCCTGTGGCGCATCAGCCGCTGGTTCCTGAACGCCATCGGCCCGGAAAGCGATAACCCGTCGACCGGCCGTCGACTGGCCGCCACCGGCCGAGCCCTCCTGGACCTACTTTTCAGCCCCAGACTTTTTAAACTGGCGGGCGTCTTTCTGTGGGAGGTCGTGCTTCAGGGGCATCTTCTCCGGCAGGACCGACTGCGCTGGGCCCTGCATGTGGCCCTGTGCTACGGGTTTTTGCTGCTGGTGCTCATGCATGCTCTGGATGATTGGACGGCGCCACTCCTGTTTGCCGACTATGCCCCGACGCTCAATCCTTTTCGCTGGCTGCGCAATCTGTTCGCCGCCCTGGTTCTGGCCGGCGTCCTGGGAACCGTGATCCGGCATCGCCTCCGGACCTCCCTGCGACGCATCCGCTCACACGCCGATCGTCTGGTCTTGCTGCTGTTGGCGGTCATTATTGTCACGGGTATTCTGCTGGAAGGCGCCCAGATCCTTTCACCTTCAATTTTTGAAGAAATGGTGGAAGATTATATGGGCACCGACGATCCTGATGAAGTGGCGGCCCTGGGGCAATACTGGGCCGCGGAATTCGGCGCCGCCCGGCCGCCGTCCGGGCCCGCCGAGATTGTTTACGACGCGACCATAGGACAAATGGCCCATGAGACCTACTGCGCGTCCTGTCATTCCCGGCCGCAGGCGGCCTTTCTATCCTACCCGGCTTCCCGTTTGTTGAAACCGGCTGCCGGGATGATGGACGCTTTGCGTATCGATATCTGGCTGTGGACCCTCCATTATCTGGCCGGCTGCCT
>JAERRP010000193.1 GCA_016735415.1 Desulfobacterales bacterium
CAGTTCCTTCGATCCCGCCCCTTGGCCTACGTGGGAGACGATTCGGGAAATCCCGAGACCCGGCCCGCCGATAAAAATGTCGATATCTCGCGTGGGAGGTGCGCTGCCGTGCAGGGCCTCGATGAGGATGTCACGAATCGCGCCGCCGGCCACGAAGATCTCCGCCGAAGCGGGCAGACGCGTGCTCAGCATTTTCAGGTTGCCGCTGACATCGGGGCGCTCAAAAAACCGTTCGACCGCATGGACAAGCGTTTCATCCTGAACTGTGTTTATGGTTGTCATCATGGCAATCGTCCTGACGATTGACAGGTGATGTCCCTTTTCGACCTTGCCGCTCAACTGACCTTATAAGTAGAAGATAGGAATGGTTGCCCACCAGACAACAGGAGGGGGTGGCGACTTGGCGGCGTGTCGGACCGGGTTTCGTACGCGTTGGGGCGGGTGCAGCGCAGCGCGCGCGCCATGTGGAGCGGGGCCGCGGTTAAAAAATCGCCCGCTTTTCAAACAGGTGGGGCTGCTACGGTTATGGCGCCTGTTGAGAAAAGCATAGAATGTCCCCACTATGACACGGGCCATTATAACGGGAGAAGTTTTAGAACCGTGGTTTGGGGTGCAAAACGGGCCTTCTAAAATCTTTTTTTGGCCCGCTATTTATTATTTTTGTTGTTTTTTCAATTAGTTGCCTTGGTCTGATCCGGAGTACGCGGTGTTTTGAAGTTGGGCAATTTTATCGTCTTGCATGTTAAATTTCAGTAAGTTCATGCGCACAGGTGTATGGAATCAAAGCGCCCGTATCAGTTTCCAGCCAAATTTTTTCACGATGAGCGGCATCATAAACATCTTGCTCAGTTGGAAACTTAGCAGCCACTTGGTGAATAATCCTCATTTCTTCATCTGAAAGCGGTTCGGCATCTTTCACCTCCGAATCCTTAATCGGTTTCACCAGATCTCTGTAGTTGTTCAACTGGGGGCCATAGGTTATGGCAGCATAGCTAGCACCAGTTAATCCAGTATCAAGCTGGCGGTAAGTGTGCGAAGCCGCTTGTGATTCTGGGACAGCGCTGACACTCGGATCCCCAGTGCCGCCGCCACAGTCGACAGCGATCGACCTCGGACCAGATGCACCCGGCAAAGCTCCAGGAAGATCGCGCGTTCATCCCGGCAGCTGGATCGTGGCTGCAGCAGGCTTTCGACGGTCACCGCCAGCGTTGGTGCCAGCAGGGCGGCAATTTCCCCGGGAGAGCGATAGATGACCGATAACGACTTGGCCGCAGGCAGCTCTGGATCTTCTTGCGTTCTGCCCGTCAGAAAACGATCCCGAAGCCAGTCCCGGAAACCGTCAGAACCCAGAACGGTCTGCGCACTCACCTCCTCTTTCAGATTAAAGACAGATGGGGCGCCGATGCCTTTCTGAACAAATCGCCTGTAAGCTTTGCGGCTGAATGCATTGTCAGCCGGGCCGATCATGGAAAGGACCTTGCCGCATTGGAGAAATTCAGGCATCCACGTTGCCCTCCTCTTATATTTAAAAATTACAGCTTGACAAAAAGACACATGTCGTTAATATTTAGACAAATGTCAACATGAGGGTGTGATTATGCTGCTATCGCAAGTTGGTGAAATTTTGGGTGGAGAGAAAATCCTGGGTAAGAAGCTTCAAAGCAAAATGGATTTGGTTGAGCTTGGCAGCATTGGGATTACCAAAAGTGCTGTCTCACATCTGGCCGATTATCTTTCCTTGTCTTGGAAGCAAATCGCTGATTTGTTGCCGGTAACAGAAAGAACGCTGCAACGGTATTCATCACAGCAGCATTTTAACTGCGCTGTTTCCGAGCAGGTTATCCATATTGCGGAAGTAGTGGCTAAAGGTGCTGAAGTATTCAAAGACAAGAAAAAATTGGCCGCATGGTTAAACACTCCGCACAAGGTTTTCTATGGTAAGACGCCATTTGATATGCTTGGATCACGTTTTGGCATGGAGCTGGTTCTTGAAGAACTAGGCCGTATCGGGTTTGGTGTTTATTCGTGATCACACTGTATCGAATAAGCACCTCTGAACATATCCGGGACATAACCGGTACGGGAGCTAAAATTTATGGTGGCCGCTGGAACCATCCCGGTTATCCTGTAATTTACACTTCGGGCAGCAGGGCTCTCGCGGCACTCGAATTCTTAGTTCATGTACCTATGGCGCTTGCACCTGAGAATCTGAGTATTTTAGAAATCAATATTCGGCCGAATGTGCAAAGGGAAGTAATAGATGAAAGCATGTTGCCACCAAGCTGGCGTAACTACCCTGCCCCTGAGCATTTAGTAAATATTGGCACAGATTGGATAAAGTCCCAATCCTCACTGTTACTTGATATTCCGTCAGCCGTTGTGGCCAACGAAACAAACACGCTAATAAACCCATTACATCCAGATATAAAATATGTAAAAGCAGCAAAAGTTGAAAATTTTTCGTTTGACCCAAGGCTTTCGAAGTTGGATTAAAGAGTGGACAGGCATTCACACACCGAAGGTAATTCAGTTGCACCGCAATTCCAACCTGTCAGGTAATAGTGAAGGTTTGACCCCTATCCCCTTCTTTTTGTGACGCCAAATCAGCGCTACGGTGGTGAAGACCACAGGCTTTTAGCCTCCCGCGATAAGGTCTATGAAGCCGCGCGGGTCAGACACCCGGAACGATGGACTCGAACAATCCGTAATTGGAAACCCGTAGAAGAATTTTTGCTTAATCCGGAGACCGAAAAGTCGCTCAATACATCTCGAAAAGCGGCTTGAGGTTTAGGCGACAACTATCTTGACAAACACCGGGAATAGCCGGTTTTAACCAGCAATTGAAAATGATTGGGAATCATGGCCCAGGCTAATCAGGCCGTATTGGTATCGATTACTATGGCGCTCAAGCGTACGACAAAAGTATCACGATCGTGATCTTTGAAATATCGTTGGGCGCTCAAACCACGACAAATGATGTGGTACAAAGCCTCCATCGCATCGAATCGGGATTTTCGAGGCATGATAAAAGGCTACCAGATTGAAAACTTACAGTAAAGCATAATAACATGGACGTCCCTGTTATGCCCAAGCGACCTGTCCGTTTGAGCATGTTACGACGCAACAGGCCAAATACTTCAAAGATTACCTGAGACCTCAGGGGAACCGATCGTGCGGATCGTTTTCGGTAAGCAACTCACTTTTGGCTTCGACGATCAGGACCGGCGATCCAACCAGGAACTGATCGCCTGTGTTGACTTTCACAGCGCCAAAGGCGACGACATCCTACTGGCCACGCTGGTGGGTGCCGACAACCGCCCGACCGGCGTTTCCAAAGACACGACCGTCAACCTGATCGCCGACCTGATCCGTGATGATCAGATCCGGTTTTCCACCGCGGCAAAGCATCTGGACAAGGTCGCCGCGCTGGCCGTACTGACACGGCCGGATCAATGGCCGGATGTGGCTGTGATACGGGCGACGGTTGTCGATCCATCAATGCTGGCCAGAGCCCGCCAGGCAGCCGTCACCATCTTTGATGAAACCGCCCCGGCAGAGCAAAGTGCGCTGTGTCGGTGGATTCGAAAACAATTGCGCACATGGATCAACGCCATCGCATCTTATCAACGCATGACGGATACGGCCAACTATCCCGGCAAAGCGGACATGACCGAAATTGTAGCTGCCGCCGACCGACTGCTGTCCATTCATAACCCTCACCGATTTGTCGAATATTTGAATGCCCAGGTCGGCAACCTGACGGAACTGGCCCGCGCGTTGGATCATATCCGCGTTTTTTACGTCGACCATGGCCACATCTGGCAGGCCCTGTCATCGGCCATGACCGACTTCAATGATGCTGCTGCCGAACTCGAACAGGACCCGCGTTGCCGCATGGAATTCGGACACCTTCTTGGCCTTTACCGAAGCAGGCAACCCTTTGCTGCCAATCAGGCCATCCTGGATGAAATCGTTCTCATCAGATCCATCCAGCGCCGGATCACTCACGAACGTGCCCGGGAAGCCGCCCTGGTCGCAGGCCCCGAAATAGATGCCATGCTCGCCGAGCTGAACCAGGCCCTGAACAGGGTCGGTGCTGACAGCCACCTGCGCAACCAGGTCCTTTATCCGCTTCAGCGCCTGATTCGGCTGCTGGATACGGCCCAAACCGCTGCCAGGGTAAACGATTTGCTCGCATCAGCGCAGGATGACTTCGATGTTGGACTGGATACGATCGGAACGCCATCCAAGCTTTAGAGCTTCGGCCCTTCTCGACCTGATCGCCTTGCC
>JAERRP010000166.1 GCA_016735415.1 Desulfobacterales bacterium
AGAAAAGGCGTGGCCGGGGCGAACGCCCCCCGGAACTGTTCCCCCATGGCGGCCTGCCCCAGATGAAGCGCGGTCTCCCCCAGCCGATCGAGCGCCGGCGCCAGCCGATCCGCCAGATCTTCGAGCCCTTCGGTTTTCCGGGCCCGGGCAATGACCTTGTGCATCTCCTGCATGAAATTCATGAACACCTGGCCCTTTTGCATCCCCATTTTGCGGCCCAGCAGATCCAGCGCCTGGATGCCGTTGGTGCCCTCGTAGATCGAGGTGATGCGCACATCGCGCAGGAGCTGTTCCACGGGGTACTCGCGGGTATAGCCGTAACCGCCGTAAACCTGCACGGCCTGGGAGCAGACTTCGAAACCGCGGTCCGAGCAGTAGGCCTTGATTACCGGTGTCAGCAGGTCCAGAAGGCCCTGGTGGTAGGCCCGTTCGGTTTCATCGGCGGCGCACTTGATCCGATCCATCAGATAGGCCCCGTAATAAACAAAGCTTCGCATACCTTCCACATGGACCTTCATCCACATGAGCATGCGCCGCACATCCGGATGCTGGATAATGGGTACCGGGGGTGCATCCGGCTCGAATGTGCGGGCCAGGTCCCGCCCCTGCCGCCGCTCCCGGGCGTAGCCGAGCGCGTACTGGTAGGCCGCCGATGCACTCGTAAACCCGATCGCCCCCACCAGCAGGCGGGCGGCATTCATCATGTGAAACATGACTTTCATGCCCTGGTTGACTTCGCCCAGGAGCAGGCCCCGGCATTGACCTTGGCTGCCGAAAGCCAGACTGCAGGTCGGGCTGGCATGGATTCCCATTTTCTCCTCGATGCCGGTGCAGACTACATCGTTGGCCGCCCCCAGGGAGCCGTCGGACTCGACCCAGATCTTGGGCACGATGAAAAGAGAGATCCCTTTGGTGCCGGCCGGTGCCCCTTCAATCCGGGCCAGGACCGGATGAATGATGTTCTCGGTCAGGTCATGTTCACCGCCGGTGATAAAAATCTTGTTGCCGCTGATGGCATAGGTGCCGTCCGATTGTTCACGGGCCGTGGTGGTGAGAGCGCCCACATCGGTGCCGGCTTCGGGTTCGGTCAGCACCATTGTGCCGCCCCATTGACCCGAATACATCTTGTTGAGAAACAGGCGCTTCTGTTCCGCGCTACCGAAAATCTCGATCATCTCACCGGCCCCGAAACCACTCCAGCCAAAAAGGGTAAAGGCATAGTTGGCCCCCAGCTGGTAGTCCGCTACGGCTTGCGCCACCAGGCAGGGCAGACCCTGGCCGCCGACTTCGGGGGCGGCCGTCATGGCGGTCCATTCCCCCTGCCGAAAAAGTTTGTAAGGGCGCTGAAAGCAGGCCGGCACTTTAACCTGACCATTGGCGAAAGCAAGCCCCTCCCGGTCACCTTCCGCCAGGGTGGGCAGAATCTCTTTGAGGGCCAGGTTGCGGGCCTCGTCGATGATCAGGTCAAAGGTTTTGCGGTCGAAATCGCGGTAGCGGTCATATTGACAAAGATCTTCGGCGTTCAACTGCTCGTAGAGTACAAAATCCACATCGCGCCGCTCGGCAATTAATTGAGCCATCTCCTTCTCCCTGAATGGTCATCCGCGATCAATACGGATTCATAATCCCATGAACTTGGCCGCAATTCCCTTCATAACCTCGTTGGTGCCGGCAAAGATGGACATCACGCGTACATCGCGAAAGGCCCGTGCGATCGGGTTTTCGTCCAGCATGCCGTAGGGCCCCAGCAAATCCAGACAGCGATCGGCCAGACGTTTGACCATCTCGGTGGTCCAGTACTTGGCCATGGCGGTTTCCACCACCACGGTCAACCCCTCCATGTGATCCGCCACGAGCTTGTCCAGAAAAGTGCGTCCCAGCTTGACCTCCGTCGTCAATTCCACAATGGCGAACTGCACGGCCTGGTGTTTGGAAAGGGGTTTGCCGCCCTCCTGGTGCCCGGCGCAGAAGGCCACCGTCCACTCCAGGATGCGTTCGGCCGCGGCCACGGCCCCCATGGAGGCCACGATCCGCTCCTGCTGGAGTTTTTCCATCAGCATGATAAAGCCGTTGCCCTTCGCGCCCAGCCGGTTTTCCCGGGGGATGCGGCAGTTCGTGAAAAACAGTTCGGTCGTATCCTGACTGTGCCAGCCCATTTTCTGTAAATGCCGGCCCCGTTTGAAACCGGCCCGGTCGGCCTCAACGATGAAAAGCGAAATGCCCTGGTAAGGATTGTCGATTCCGGCTTCGCGGGCCGCCACGACGACGAGATCCGATAAAAGCCCGTTGGAGATGAAGGTTTTGGCGCCGTTCAGGACCACGTCCGGCCCGTCTTCTTCAGCCAGGGTTCGCATCCCGGCCAGGTCGGAACCGGCATCCGGCTCGGTCATGGCCACGGCCGTGACGATCTCGCCCGATGCGCATCCGGGAAGATAGCGGCGTTTCTGCGCATCGGTGCCATACGTGGCAATGTAAGGCACCACGACATCGCTGTGCAGCGCTGCGGCCACACCGGCGATGCCGGTGCGCGACATCTCTTCGGTCAGGATGAGGGTGTGCAGAAAGTCGCCCCCCGATCCTCCGTATTCAACCGGCAGGTCCATACACAGAAAGCCCTCCTGTCCCATCCGGCGCCAGATCTCCCGCGGTACGATTCTGTTTTTTTCCCACGCGTCGGCATGGGGAATGACTTCCGCGGCGAGAAAGGTGCGCAGTCGTTCGCGGAAGGCCTGATGTTCGGCGGAGTATTTCAGTATATCCATGCGGGCCTCGATTGATTTTTTACCGGGTTTGCGCCGGCGGTTCCGGCGATTGCCTGATGGCGCGCAACTGGTAAACGCCCTCGGTTTCGGCCACAGCCGTCCCTTCGGTATCTTTGATGACGGTCTTCAGTATAAATTCGGACTTGCCCCGGGTTTCCGCTTCCGTGGTGATGCGGGCGACCTCCGTCTGGCTCAGGGCCGCCTCGACGGTTACGTCACTGGTGGCCGGCCGACGGAAGCGGATGTTCATTTCCTTCAGCACCGGGTAGAACTTCTCCACGTCGAAAGTGGTGAGGTAGAGGGCCCCGCCGGGAAGTTCGGCCACGGTGAAAAGCGCGCCGGCATACATGATCCCGAGGTGGTTCTCGTTGCCCTTGAGCGGCAGCCCCAGTTTGATCCGCCGCGGTTCCATCCGATGGGCCTTTAAACCGACCCGTTCGACAAAGGCAAAGGGCTTCTCGATGAACGCTTTGAGTTGTTCCGTACTCAGATGTTGCATGGGTTATCATCTTTCCGTTTCTGGATTTCCAGATTCTGGTCCGGCAGCGCCCCGCCGCAGCACTTGCCGGCGAAGATATCCGCTGCCGCGGAATCGGGTATGATGTTGATTTCGATCATTTTAAACGCTCATCCCTAAGCATCAGGTCGTCAGGCACCGTATGGCCCCACGATGGCAATCGAGCAGATGTTCATCTGGGGGAAACCGCCCAGGTTGTGGGTCAGACCAAAACGGGGATTGTCCAGCTGCCGTTCGCCGGCCCGGCCGTGGAGTTGAAGATACATCTCGTAGAGCATGCGCAGGCCGGAAGCCCCGATGGGGTGGCCAAAGCATTTAAGCCCGCCGTCCACCTGGCAGGGCACCTGGCCGTCCCGGTCGTAAAAACCGTCCATGATATCGTTAACCGCCCGCCCGCGCTCGGAAATGCGCAGATCCTCCATGGTGACCAGTTCGGTGATGGAAAAGCAGTCATGCACCTCCATCATGCTGATCTCCTCACGGGGGTTGCTGATACCGGCTTCCCGGTAAGCCCGGGCGCTGGCCTTGCGGGTGGTGACGAAGTGCTCCCCGTCCCAGTCGTTGTAGCCCATTTCCTCGCCGTTGCTCAGGGCCAGCTGCAGGGATTTGACGGTCACGAAATCTTTTCTTCCCATCTTTTTGGCGATTTCAGGCGTGGTCAC
>JAERRP010000300.1 GCA_016735415.1 Desulfobacterales bacterium
GGGAAATGCTTGTCCATTATCTGGATCTGAACCGGTTCACCCGGCGAGCGGTGCAAGAGACGATGGAGTTTGTTCGAAAAATCATGCCGCAGGCTGAAAATACGGGGTAAGGATTGCTGTCTAAGAAATTGATGCAGTTCCCTTTCCCTTTCGCCATTCAGTTGCTCCACCTGGTCCCTCAGCGTGCCATCTTCTTTGGCCGTGTAGCTGATATGCAGAATCACATCACTGATGGTCTGGTAGTCAAAGGGGCGGAAGTTTTTGGGCAAGGTAAGTTTCCAGGTGCTGACGGCGCCGGCACCTTCAAAGGGCATGTAGCGTTCGTCGCGGAAATTGAGATCGAAGACGCCGGCATCGTTCTGGGCGCTGCTGGTGGCGATGTTGGTGGTACGCGAAACCGGCACATCCACAAGGGGTAAATCCAGGTTGGGGTCTTTGTGGATATAACTGTGATCCAGGGCCAACGTGGCGCTGACATTGGTGTAAGGGCCTGTGACACAGGGGATGGTCAGGCGTACCGCTTTGATCCGGCGGCGGTAGTGGCCGGGATAATAGAGGTTGAAAAAAAGTTCCGGGATACTAAATGCACAGCTCCCGTCCTCTTTCAATCGGATGAGTGCGGCCGGATCGATTTGGGTCAGGGAGAAGGCCTGGTTGATTTCCAGCTCGCGGTAATTGGTCTCGATATACTGGCGCTCCATGTTCTGAAGTTCGATCAGCAGGCGTCCCCCGGCCAGAAGACCGGCCCGGGAGGCATCCCAATAGTCGTGGCTCAGCCGCCCGGTGGCTTCATCACCACGCTCGAATCGATAGGCCTGCTCGGCCAGTCGGGCCATGCTGTAGGCGCTGCCATAAGCCTGACGGTACAAACGCTGCAGGTCGGTGGATAGCCAGGTGTACAACCCCAAGGCCGTAAACTTGTCCCGGTAGAATTCGTCGATCTCCTCGACTTGGTCCCTGTTTTTGGTATGGATTTCCAGGGACCGTTCGGCGATTGTCAAACGGATCTGGGCCGCCGCGATCTGCTTTTCAATCTGGACAAGTTCGTCATCGGTCTGGTCGACCTGGCGCTGCCAGTCTTGAGAACGCCGCTGGAATCCGGCCTCCAAACCTGCTGAAGCGCTAATTTGATCCGCTAGGTCAGCAAGCGCTCTGGTGGCTGCGGCAATATTGTGAGCGCTATAACCTGTTTCTAAGCCCCCATATTTCATGGCAAATGGAGAACCGATCTGTGGGGTCAAATGGAAGACTCCAGACAGAAAACCAAGAGTGGCTTCTCCGCTCCGCAAACCTGATGCCATATGCCTTGTCACTTGCTGGATTTGCTCCCAGTCGGTGAGCCCCCCTTCAACAAGGCGCTTATAGTAATTCTGTCTATTTTCGAGCGTCATTCTTTGTGCCTCAAGGGAATCAAAGGTTTCCCGGGCGGAATCGATCTCCCACTCCCTGACCCTGGTGGTCAGCTTCAAGATGTTCTGCTCATGGGTGGCGCGCAGAAGGGTCATTTCCTCGGCATCTTTTTTCTCCAAGGCACTCAGCAGGGCGTTGCCGAAGGACTGGACCGTGGCGGCATAATTCATGGCCTTGGCAATCAAATAACTGAAACGATAAGGCGGCAGGTGGCCGCTGACGCTATCCAGCACATCGTCCAGGGAGAGTCCCGCCGCCTTGGCGCGGACCAGCAGGCCGGGATCTATTTCGGGCGCAAAGAGCGAGAGCTGGCGACGCGCGCCCGTGATATCCATGCAGTTGCGGATTTTATACAGCCGGTCTTCCACCCGATCCCAATATTTCAGCATGGTCTTGTTGTGCGGTACGCAAAAGACGGTTTTTAGCTGGCGGACAATGGCCCAGCCAAATTCCGGCTGGACCTTGCGGTTGTTTTCGATTTCCGTTGCCACCTGCCATTGACTGCCCGCAAACTGGGCATCTTCAAGTGGCCACACGGTCATGGCCGTCCGGGTCTTTGATCCCGGTGCTGCAGCCATGGCCGGCATTGACCCGGCATCGGTCGAAGATTGCGTTTTTGCGGCCGGCATGTTCACGCTGTCTTGCATAGTGGCATATTGCCACTCTCGGGTTGAATTTAAATGCAGGCGGTCTACAGCATAGTCATACGTGTACTTTTGCCATCCTTTAAATTGGATGGAACCCCTTATCCGGGACCAATGCTCCATTTCAGTCAAAAATTCGGATCCCTCTTCGATATCGGGCCGGATATCATCGTAGGTGTATTGTTCATCTTCACCCTCGCTGCAGGCGCCCAGTTCCGCCGGCCGCTGGCCGAGGATATCGGCAGCGGTGATATACAGCATGGTGGCTTCGTTCACGGTCTCCATCTGAAATTGGGCGAACAGATCGTCCGCCCAATCCAGGAGATTGTCGATATACTTCATGACGATGCATTTCTGGTAGGCACCCAGACGCAGCCGGGCGATGGCGTGGGGGTTGAACGGGTCCCGTTTATAGGTCTCGGTCGTGGCCGGATCGTTCAAAATCGCTCTCAGAGTGGCCATGTCGCGCCCCCGGAACTCGAGATAGCGCCAGTTGCGGTCCTTTTTGCGGGCGGCGTTTTCGGCATCGCTCAAATCCGGATCGTCGACGATCAGTTCACTGGCGGTGGGATCGAAAATATAATGGTACCATTTCTGGGCCTCGGCATACTTGCCCTGGCTGTTGAGATGATGGGCGATCAGAAAGGGGATGTGGAAGAAAATTTCGCGGTAATAGACACCGTAAGGGCCTGTAAAATCAAGCCTGCCGGCATTGACGGCATCCTCGATAAAGCTGCCCACGGTTTCGATGGGCTGTTCCGCTTCTTTAAGGTCCTCCTGCGTATCCAGATCAAGAAGCCCGTCGACACCTTTGGTAAATAGCGCCTGGGCCACGGAATGGCTGAGGGTCGTACCCAGACGCCGCAGCAGGTATCCTGATCCTTCGCGCACGGATCCTTGCAGCAAAAGTAGATCACCCTCCAGATCAACGACCGCGTCCATGAAAACGCCATTGATGATTGAAAGGTTATCCCCGGATATTTTGGCTATTTTTTGTCCGTCATCGTAGGAAAGTCCACCGACAATTGTCTGGATATTGTCGTCTTCCCAATCATATAGTAGTG
>JAERRP010000011.1 GCA_016735415.1 Desulfobacterales bacterium
GTCGGCGACAATCTGCGCCAGGTGGTGGATCTTTGTGGCCAAGCCAGGCTTCCCCCAACCCTGTTTTTCTTTGCGGTACCGCCCGAATTTCTGCGAAACGTGGTGCCCGATTATCCGGCCCTGGACCAGCGACTTAAAAGTCCGGTTCCCCTGGGAGAACGGAGTCCCCAAGCGGCTGTTATTGACCTTGAATATCTGGATCTGGATCCGGCCGAACTCCTTGTCAGCATTGGAGAACGTTTGGAACGGATTTTTGAAATAGCGACGGGTTGGGAATCAGATCATGACATTCAGGCCCACAACCGGGAACTCATTGCCGAAACCATGGTGGATTACACTTTCGAGGTGAGCCATCGAAGGTTGTTTGTGAAAACCTATGTGGATTTTCTCTACGGGCAGAAATCCGGGGGGCAGGTCCGAATTGCGTCCGGGGAAGCCAATCGGTTGATTCAGGGCGGATATGCCGAACTTGCACCGTCCGATGATGAGGCGTTCCTGGATGTCTAAGGCCTGTACACTCAAGGTTGGGGATTCCATTCGACACGCCGACTGGGGCACCGGAAAAGTAACCGGTCTTCTTCGGGGGGGGCGTGTGATTCGGGTGGAATTTGACGAAATGCCCAATACGCCCTGGGATATTCCACGCGAAGAGCTGCTGCCGCGCGAATCGAACACCCCGACTTCATCGCCCCCCCTTGAAAAAAATGATGTTTCTACTGAAAAAAAGACGAAACCCGCTGAGAAAACTCCGGTGGAAAAGACTTCCTCCAAAGAAAGCAACGCCAAGGCGGACGCGGGAACGGAACAGGATTCCATCACCGCCAGGCAGGCCCTTGAGGCCCTCAGGCTGGGCGTGGTGCCCACCACCCATTTGGATACCTATACGGTGGGCCGGGATATGGAACTGGCCGTTGTTAATAAGGATCTGATCGCTGTGGAGGGAAAAGAGGGGGGGGTGAGGGTCGTGCTGGGGGATTACGGCGCCGGAAAGACCCATTTTCTGGAGATGGCCGAACTGCTGGCGCTTGAAAAGGGGTTTCTTGCCACCCGGGCCACTCTGAATAGCAAAGAAGTTCCGCCTAGTAGGCCCCGGCGGATTTACCACCAACTGGCCCGGGGTATCCGCTATCCCGATGATCCCGACACCGAACCTCGGGGGCTCAAACCGCTTCTGATGAAAGCCGCCGGGGATGCCAATCTTATACGTCGTTTAAACAACCGAAAAAGCGCTGAATACCACCCCTATTTGGGTCCGGCCCTCTTTTACCTGTCCCTCTTGCCGGCCCTCGACAATACGGACGATTTGCAGGAGAGGCTCCTGGATTGGATCGAGGGTTCTGAAGTGGCCAGCAATGTGGAACTGGAAAAAGAACTGCGGCAGACCACCGGCACAAGGGTTCGCCTGTACGCGCTCAAGGATTTTCGGACCGTGACGCATCTGTACACCTTGATTCTGGGCGGGATCGCGGAATTGGCCCGACAGGTGGGTTACAAGGGGCTGGCCGTCATGGTGGATGAAGCGGAATTCTATTCCGTACTCGCGGGTCGGGATCGCACGTTTGCAGATATTCTCTTTCGCACCTTTTCAGCCGCCTGCCATTCATCCGCTACTCTTAATTTTGATCCCGAGACCCTGCCAAAGGGAGGGCACGCGATTCACAGAAGTTTTCCATATCGGTATAAGGACGCGCAACCGCTCTATGTGATGTTTGCTTTGACCCATGATCCGGAAGGGAAGGCGGCATTGGAGCATTGCATTCCGGCCAATCGCTTTATGGATTTGACGCCCTTTACCACCCGTGATTACATTACCCTTTCCGAAAGGGTGATGGCGCTCTATCATCTCGCACAAACCCGGCTGGACGTGGGAGAGAAACTGGCGGCCCTCATGGCAAAGGTCATTGAACCCTGTCATCGCACCGGACTTATCGAAAACCCAAGACAAGCCTTGAAGTTTATTACTGAGGTAACGGATATTACACGGCATCGTCCGGGTCGGCTCAAACCCATGCTTGAAGATCTGGCGCAATATTTAAAGACAGGCGGACCATGACCGATTTGCCGGCGATTACCGCATTGAAACGGCTGCTTCCCAGGTCGTGGCATGCCTTTCTGGCGCGTTTTGCCACACCCACACCCATTCAACTGTCCGGCATCCCCGCGATCATGAAGGGTCGCGGGGTGTTGATCATCGCTCCGACGGCTGCTGGAAAAACCGAAAGTTACGCGGCCCCCATGGCCGAAATGATTCAATCCTTTGAAGGTCCGCGGCGTCTCTCGGGATGGATTGTTTCGCCGACCCGTGCCCTGGTCAATGACCTCGCCCGACGTCTGGAAGCCCCGCTCGGGGCCATGGGACTGAAGGTCGGCCGCCGGACCGGGGAACACCGTGAAATCCTGGGGTCCAGGCCGCCCCATATGGTGGTTACGACACCGGAGT
>JAERRP010000730.1 GCA_016735415.1 Desulfobacterales bacterium
AGGGCCGGCCGTGGCCAGGGCGGCGCGGTCGGCACCCTGGCCGCACAATTTCTGGAGCGGTCCGGCTGGCAGGTTATCGATCGGAAACAGACACCGGACAGCCTGAGCGCCCGCAAAGACCTGGCGCGTGAACTGGCCGCCCGCGTGGACTGTCTGGTGGTCGTGGGAGGAGACGGCACCCTGCGGGAAGTGTGCGCCGCCCTTGGTCCGTTTTCGAATCGGGTTCTACTGGGATTCATCCCCGTCGGCAACGCCAACGTCATGGCCCGGGAGCTTGGCATACCCCGTGATCCGTCGCAGGCCATTCGTCTTCTGGCCACCGGCCGCCCGCTGGCAGTCGATGCCGCCCTTCTGACAGCCGACGACGACAGCACCGCCCCCACCCTGTTTATGGCCATGCTGGAGATCGGTTTCGGGGCGCTCGTGATCCACCGGGTGCATCACTGGAGACGCCGCCTCTGGCAGCAGGCCTACCGCCTCTGGGGCGATTCGCTCTATCTGATGGCGGGCGTGCTGTCACTGATTGGCCCACAGCGCCCCGCTTTCAGGATTTGGATTGACGATCAGGCCCCCCTCGATCAATGCCGCCTGGCTGTCATTGCCAATACCCGCACCTACGCCAAGGGCTGGTCGATGAACCCGCGGGCGTCGGCCACGGACGGTTTTCTGGATGTGATGTGCCGGCAGCGGGATAACACGCCGGCCCTTGTCCAAAATATTGCGAATGCCTGGCGCAGCAGGGAAACCAGGGCCCCGGATGTTCAATACCATAAAGGGCGCCGGCTGGTGGTCGAAGCCGATCGGCCGCTGTGGATCCAGGCCGACGGCGATCCGCTGCCGCCGCAGGCCCGACTGCGTGTTGAAATCCTGCCACAGGCCCTGCAGATTCTGGTGCCCGCACAAACCATGTGCAGCCCGACGCCATCGGCGCCGGTCTGACGCGCGTTAAAGGAGAAACGATCCGTACCATGAAAACATTACTTTCTGAATTGCTGCAGTTTGCCGTTGAAACCGCCCACGAAGCCGGCCGCCTGACCCTGGGGTATTTCCAGGCCGGCGTCCGGCCCGAATTCAAAGCGGACGATTCGCCCGTGACCGTGGCCGATCGCAAAGCCGAAGAGCTGATCCGCCGACGCATCGCCAGGCGCTATCCGACACATACCATCGTAGGCGAGGAATACGGCACCACCACCGGATCGGAAAACGAATTCCGCTGGATCATCGACCCTATCGATGGCACCAAGGCCTTTATTCGCGGCGTCCCCCTGTATGCCGTGCTGATCGGTCTTGAAATCGAGGGGCGCTGCGAGGTGGGGGCGATCTACTTCCCGGCCCTGAACGATATGATTTATGCCGCCAGCGGCCAGGGCTGTTTCTGGAACGGCCGTCCCGCCCGCGTCTCTTCCGCCGATCGCCTGGAGCGCAGCTATTTCGCCTTTACCGGTGCTGAAAACTTCGAAGCCCACGGACGCCAGAAGGTCTGGCAGCGTCTTCTCAAACGCTGCTATCACTGCGTGGGCTGGTCGGATGCCTACGGGTATGCCCTGGTGGCCACCGGGCGCGTGGAGATCATGCTGGACCCGGTTTTGAACCCCTACGACTGCGCCCCCTTTCCGCCCATCATGCGCGAGGCGGGCGGCTATTTCGGCGATTGGGCCGGCAACGAAACCATTTACGCCAATGAGGGACTCAGCACCACACAGGCCCTGCTGCCCCAGGTCCTCGATGTGATCAACACCCGCGAATAAACACCGCCGCCCCAACGACCGATCACCCGACGGAAATTATCTCCGCCGGCCGGGCACAGGCGGCCATGCCGGCAGCATTAATATCGATTTATCCAAGGCCGGTTTTAAGCTACGGTGAACCATAGGCCGGCAAACCGCAAAGGCTGATCATGCCATGCAAATCACTATTCGCCCTTATCAAAACGAAGACCGGAGGGACACTATTGCGTTGTGGCATGACTGCCATCTGGTGGTGCCGCAGAATGATCCTCACGAAGATATTCTCCGCAAAATTCGCTTTCAACCGGAGTTCTTCCTGGTGGGACTCGATGAAGGTCACCTCATTGCCACGGTGATGGCCGGTTACGAAGGCCATCGCGGATGGATCAATTATCTGGCCGTATCGCCACGCCATCGCCGTAAGGGGTTGGGAAGACAAATGCTGGCGGCGGCCGAAGAGCGCCTGCGGTCGCTGGGATGTCCCAAGATCAACCTGCAGGTGCGGCGAACCAACACCGCGGTCATTAACTTCTACCGTAACGCCGGATTCGATGAAGATGAAGTCGTCAGCCTGGGCAAACGCCTGGACTGACAAGGACGATTTCTCCCCGGCCGCATCCAATTCGCAGATATCGGACGCGGGGGGCCTTGCGTTTCAGCGACATCGCCATACAGAAAACACCGATATCAAAATCGACGGCTTCCGGCCGGAAAACAGGATAGGCGTCACCTGTGGGTGGAATTGACCCTACCCGGGGCCGGAACGGCCGCCGGCATCAAAAAGACGCCGCGGCGGCTTCAATGGGGCGAAAGTGCTGCCGGGAGGCGATCAGATAGCGGACCGGCGTGCGTGTTATACTCAAAGGGCATAAGTTTCATTGAATTGGATGCGGGCGCACCTGTTAATTCCGCTTTATCGTCGCAGAGGAGGGTCTGGAACTCTCGTGCATCACCGCCTCCAGAGCTGATAGGGGAAGACAATCCTTAATTCTCTTTTAAAACCAACAGGATGCGATAACATCCGAGTGCAATCATCCGCTGTTTGTCAATCTAATAAAAAACCGTTGTCAATGAAATAGCGCACACTCTGTGAATGATTAAAAATACGCCCCCACCTTGTTTTTGCAAGGTTCAATCGCTGCAAAGCACTGCCAGTTCGAAAAAAAATGGATGCGGTGCGTGTGAAGTGTTGACAATAAGCGATTCATTCAGTAGATGCCTATTGCCGGTAACCAATTGTCTAAACATTATCCCATATCAGGAGGAAAGTAACACATGACAAAAGCTGATCTAATCGAAAAAATGGCTAGCGATGCGGGTATCACCAAGGCAGCCGCCGGAATCGCCTTGGACTCTTTCGTCACGGGTGTGACCAAAGCCCTCAAGAAAAAAGACGGCAAGGTGACCCTGGTCGGCTTCGGCACTTTCTCTAAAGTTCGTCGCAAAGCTCGCAAGGGACGCAACCCGCAGACCGGTGAAGCCATCAAAATCAAAGCTAAAAACGTCGTCAAGTTCAAAGCCGGCAAAAAACTCCAGGAATCCATCTAGTTTTAAAGCGCGGTCCGGCGCTAACGATAGCCGCCGGACCGCCTTACTTTATAGCGGCCCCTTGGCCGGATATTTCTCCTCGTCAAACTCGCCGGACCATCCAGAATAAACGATCAATCCTTCGATTCCCATGGAAGTAATTCCGGGTCCGCCCCGGGATAGCCGCCGGAGTGTAGCCTTGTTTTCATATTCAGGGTAGCGCTTTTCGAG
>JAERRP010000667.1 GCA_016735415.1 Desulfobacterales bacterium
CGGGCGACAACCGCATCAACGGCGAGACGATCGCGGCGGGAGCAGCGCTGACCCGCCTCTATGAACGTCGTTTTTTCAAGCCGGGCTGGGAGGAGCCTCAAAACATCCGGGTCATGATCGCCGCCATCCGGGCGGCGGAAGACCACGGCCTCAACCCGGCTCCCTACCACCTGGCCACCCTGCAAAATCTGGCACACCGGGCCCTCCCTGCCGCGGCCGCGGAAAATCGGCACGACCCCAACCTGGATATTTTATTGACGGACAGTTTTTTGCTGCTGGCCCACGACCTCTCATCCGGGCGCGTCAATCCGGCCCGAATCAATCCCGCCTGGAATTTCGATCCGGCCAAGGAAGGCATAACCCGGGAGGACCTGCTGGAGGCGGCCCTGATCGACGGCCGCATCCAGGACCGCCTGGAAGAACAAGCCCCGTCGCATCCGCTTTACCGCCGGTTGAAGGCGGCTCTGGAGCATTACCGCCGGATCGCCGCGGCGGGTGGATGGGCGCCGATTCCGGAAGGCCCGCGCCTTGAAGTCGGCGTCCGTGACGTCCGTGTGCCGCTGTTGCGGGAACGTTTAATGCTCACCGGAGATTTGAGCATTGTCCCGGACGGCAATTCCCTTGTGTTCGATCCGCCCCTGGCCCGGGCCGTGCTGCGGTTTCAGGAACGCACCCGGGTGAACCGGGACCGTTCGCGGGAGGACGATTACGACGGGGCCGTGGGGACGGGAACGCTGGCGGCCTTGAATGTGCCCGTTGAAGCGCACATCCGCCAGTTGCGGGTCAATCTCGAACGCGGCCGCTGGTTCCTGCACGATCTGCCGGCCTCGTTTGTGATGGTGGATATGGCCGGCTACCGGGGATATCTCTACAAAGACGACGAAATCATCTGGCGCGCCCGGGTGCAGATCGGCGCCCCTTACCGCGAAACCCTGTCTTTCCGGTCGGCCATCAAGTACATCGTTTTCAACCCCACCTGGACGGTGCCGCCGGGCATCCTGCGCCATACCACCCTGCCCCGGATCCGCAAGGATCTATCCTACCTGGACAAACATCATTTCCAGGTGATCGATCGTGAGGGCCAGCGCGTCGATCCGGCCACGGTGGAATGGACGCGCTACACGGCCGCCAGCCTGCCCTACCGTATCGTGCAGACACCGGGTCCGCACAATGCCCTCGGACGGGTCAAGTTCATCTTTCCCAACCCATACTATATTTACCTGCACGACACGTCGTACAAATCGGAGTTCGGGTCGAACGACCGGACCTTCAGCTCGGGCTGTATCCGCATCGACAAGCCCTTCAAACTGGCCAAACGGCTGCTCGACGGGCCCGACAAATGGACGATCGGCCGCATCCGGGATATCATTGCCACTGAAAAGACCCGGACCGTTTTCCTGCCCGAACCGGTCCCCGTCCTTCTGCTTTATCTCACGGCCCTGGTCGATGACCAGGAGCAGGTGCATTTCCGCAAGGATGTCTACAAACGCGATGCCGCCGTGCTCAAGGGGCTGGACGCTTCCGCCCCGCCGTCTTCTGCGGATGGGCGCACAGGGCAACCATAGTGAAAATGCCGCACTGCCGGCCTGATGGCCGACAGCGCGGCCGGATTAAACCCGATGAAAAAACTTTCCGTCAAATCGCAGTTTCGGCTGGGCACCGGCCTGATCCTCCTGGTGGTATGCATCGGCACATCCCTGGTGGTCTATTCGATCGGCAAGCGGCAGGTGGAAGCGGATGTTTATAGAGAGACCGAAATCTATATCGCGGCCGTCGAAGCCACCCGTACCTATGTCAAGGATATCCTGCGTCCCCAGATGTATGCCCTGGTACCGGAAGATCATTTTATCCCGGAAGCCATGTCGACGTCTTTCGTGGGCCGCGAGATCATGGGGCGGGTACAGGACCGCTTCAAGAATTTCAGATACAAACGCGCCGCCCTTTATCCCATCAACCCCATCAATCGTGCCGACAGCGTCGAGATGGATCTGATCGCGCGCCTCAACCGGGAGCGCAACATGCGGGAATGGTCGGGACTGATCAACAGGGAGGGGCATTCCTTCTACGCCCGTTTCCGGGCGATTTACGCGGAGCCCGAATGCATGCGCTGCCACGGCGAGCCGGATACGGTCCCGGCGGCCATCCTCGAACGCTACCCCTATCAGGGCAGTGGTTATGACGGCCACATGGGTGAAGCCGTGGCGGCGGACGTAGTTTACATCCCCGTGGATGTCACCTTTGCCAGAATCAAGCGCCAGGCCTGGATGACCTTCATCCTGGGCGGGGGATTGCTCTGCAGCCTGATCGTGCTCTTCTACGCCCTTTTCAACTATACCGTGGTGACGGAATTGAAAGGCCTGCTGGCCAATTTTAAAAAACTGATCGAGAAAAAATCAGACGGGGCCGCCCCCATCGAAGCGGACCTGATGACGGGAACCGATGAAATCGATCAGTTGAAAAACGCTTTCGAGGACGTCGCCGCCGAACTCCAGCAGACCCATGAGAACCTGAAATCATCGGAATCCAAATACCGGCGGCTGTTCGAATCCTCCCGGGATCCCAATTTCATCTGGGATCTGCGCAAAAGCCTGATCGACATCAACGAGGCCGGCATTCAGATGTTCGGTTTCGAAGACAAGGCCGAAGCCCTGGCCATTGAAACCGGATACCAGCTCTTCTGGGACTGGCATGCCGGCGCGGTTCTGTTCGATACGATTCGGGAAAAGGGTTTTGTCAAGGAATATGAGATTTCGGTGGTCAATCGCTGGGCAACCCGGCTGGACGCGCTCGTCACCGCCAATCTGAAAATGGATGAAAACGGGCGGCCGGAAGGCTTCGAGGGCATCATCCGGGATGTCACCGAGCGGCGCAAACTGGAGAAGCACCTGGCCCAGACCGAAAAACTGGCTTCCATTGGACAGCTTGCCGCCGGTGTGGCGCACGAGATCAACAACCCTCTCGGGGTGATCAAATGCTATGCCAACCTGATTTCTAAAAACACCGCCGACACCGATCAGGTAAGGGAAGATGTGGATGTTATCAAAAAACATACCCGGGCCTGCTCCAAAATCGTCGAAGGCCTGTTGAATTTTGCCCGGGTTCACGAAACCCGCAAGACCATAGCTGACATCCATGCCGGGATCGAGGAAGTGGTCGCGATTCTGGAGCCCCAGTTCCAGAAGCGGACGATCACCATCGAACGCCGTTTCGAAGCCGGCCGGGAGGCCGTCCTGGTTGATGAAGAAAAAATGAAACAGGTTTATTTGAATATCCTGTTGAATGCCGAACAGGCCATGGAAACAGGCGGCCTCATCACGATTGCCACCCGCGCCGACCCGGCTGAAGGCACGGTGACCATCGCGATTACCGATAACGGCGCCGGCATCGCCCCCGACCAGCTTGATCATATCTTCGATCCTTTTTTCACCACCAAAAAGACCGATAAAGGCACCGGTCTGGGGCTTTCCATCATCTACGGCATCGTCAAGGAGCACGGCGGCGAAATCCTGGTGGAAAGCACGCCCGGCCGGGGCAGCTGTTTCCGGCTGATTCTGCCGCTGGACCAGGGGGAACGCGCTTGAAAGACTGCATCCTGATCGTCGAAGACGAGATCGACCTGCTGCATGGTTTGCAGCGCACCATTCCCATGGAGATTGACTGCGAGGTGCGGATTGCCGCCAGTGCCGGGGAGGCCCTGGCGATTCTGGCGCAGGCCCCCGTCGATCTTCTGCTGGCGGACATCCAGATGCCCGAGATGAGCGGCATGGAACTGTTGACGGCCACCCGCCGGATCGACGCCTCCATCACGATCGTCATGATGACCGCCTATGGCACGATTGAACAGGCGGTCGAAGCCATCAAGAAGGGGGCTTACGATTTTATCCGCAAGCCCATCGAAGAGGAAAAACTGATCCGCGTACTGAAAAAAGGGCTCGAACGCAACCGGCTGGTTCGCGAGAACGAGCGCCTTCTCAAGCAGCTCTGCGAGATTTCCCCCTTCCAGGACATGGTGGGCCAGAGCGAAGAAATGCAGAAGGTTTTCAAAGCGATCCAGACGGTGGCCCCGACGGATGTCACGCTCCTGATCCGGGGCGAAAGCGGCACGGGCAAGGAAATGGCCGCCTGTGCCGTTCACGCCCTGAGCAACCGCCGCGGCCGCAGCCTGGTCACGGTCAACTGCCCGGCACTGCCGGAAACCATTCTGGAAAGCGAACTGTTCGGCTATCGCAAGGGGGCTTTTACCCACGCCACCACCGACAAGAAGGGCCTGTTCAGCGAAGCCGACGGCAGCACGATTTTCCTGGACGAAATCGGCGATCTCTCGCCCGCTTTGCAGACCAAACTCCTGCGCGTGCTGCAGGAAAAAGAGATCAAGCCCCTGGGGGAGACCAAAACCCGCAAAATCGATATCCGCATTATCGCCTCCACCAACCAGGATCTGGAAGCCAAAATGCAGGATGGTTCTTTTCGCCAAGATCTCTATTATCGATTGAATGTTGCCGGTCTGACCATGCCGCCCCTGCGGAAGCGCAGGGAAGACCTGCTGCTGCTGACCGATCACTTCATTCGCAAAACCGCCTGTGAATTGGAAATTCCACCCAAGAAACTTACGCCCGCGGCCCGTGAACTCCTCCTGCGGCACAGCTGGCCGGGCAATGTCAGAGAGCTGGAGAACACCATCCGCGGCATCATGGCCATGACCGCGGGGCCGCAAATCGAGACCGGCAGCTTTCAGAACTGGGCCCCCGTGGAAAGCCGGACCGCCTTTCCCCCGGATTCGGATTTACCCTACAAAGTGGTCAAGGACCAGATCCTGGAACAGTTCACCACCGCCTATGTAACCCGCCTGCTGGAGAAAACCAGCGGTAATGTTTCCCTGGCCGCCGAACGCAGTGGCATAAAACGGCAGTCCCTGCAGAAAATCCTCAAACGCTACCGGATCGACCCCGAACAATTCCGCCCGGACCATGCGCGCTGAGCCGCCGATGGTGTGTTAGGGCCCCCGCAGAAATAACTTCTTCGGTCCGGGATGAGAGTCCCGTTGGCCGTCGATCGGCGTTACGTACAGGTGCCGCCGACCGGCGGCACTGCCGCCCGGCGGGGGCATCGGCAAAAAATGATGTCGGCCACGGAAACGTTGATTATTCCTGCATTCAGCGCACCACCGTGCCGGTTGGCACCTTCCGATGCCGCCGCAAGTTGGCACACTGTGGTTGACCGAGGCTGGGGACGGAATAATTTTCGATATATATCAATCAGATATGAATTTTGTAAACCTGGCACGCGAATTGATATACACAACTCCATATCGCTTAAAAACAATTTCAGGGCGAAAGGAGGTATTCGGCATGGCATGGTTCCGGCGGCCTGGTTTCCGGCCGGGAATTGCAGCGACAGGGGATACTACCCGTTGAATGGGTTTTAACAAAATCGGCGTGCAGCCAGGGAGGTTTAACATGTCATTGGTTCAGAAGAATATCCCGCTCTTTGTCATGAGTGGCATTCTGCTCATATACGGCTATATTGTCAGTACCGGGGCGCTCCTGCCCCTTCTGCAAACTCTCAAATCCCACAAGGCCATGGACCTGATGATAACCATGAGTTACATCCTGGGGGCCATCGGCCTGGTGGGCGCCATCGTCAACTCTGTCCGGCCGCCCCAGAAGACTATTCTGGACCGTTTCATTCTGGAGCCCCTGGCCGGGGTTCTGTTTCTGCTGCTGCTGGCCATGGCCATCCGCTGGTACCTGGAGCCGCTGGTCAAGATCATGAGCGCCAATCTCGTACCGGTTCTGGGATTTAAAATTTATAAAGTGCTCAACCTGAACTACGTGGTGCTGGGTATCCTGGTGGGCGTTCTGATCACCAACACGGTCGGCATCCCCGGTTTTGCCGCCGCGGGTGTCAAAACCGCCCGTTTCGTACTCAAGATGGGCGTTATCATGCTGGGGGCCCGCTACAGTTTTGCCGAACTGGCCAAGCTGGGGGTTTACAGTATCTGGCTGATCGGGTTCTTCGTGCTCGGTACCGTTTTCATGGTGCTGTGGCTGGGCGGTATGTTCAAGCAGCCCAAATCCATGACCGGTGTCCTTTCGGCCGGTATGGGGGTCTGCGGTGTCTCGGCCACCGTGGCCGTGGCCCCGGTGGTCAAGGCCAAGAGTGAAGAGATGGCTTACACCATCGGCACCATTCTCTCCTTCGGTATCATCTGTATGTTTGTTTTCCCCACGGTCGGCAAGATGGTCGGGATGAACCCGGTGCAGTTCGGCGCCTGGGCCGGGACCGGCATCCTGAACTCGGCCCAGGTGGCGGCCGCCGCGCTGGCCTTCAATGCGGTGGACATCAAAACCCTGAAGGTGGCTGAAATTTTCAATATCACCCGCGTTCTGTTTCTGCCCGTCATCGTGCTGGTGCTGGCCACCTGGTACGGCAAGGAAACCGGCCAGAAGCTCAGTTTCAAAACCGTGGTCATCGACAAGTTCCCCATTTTCATCCTGGGCTTCCTGCTGCTCTTCATCATGTCGTCAATGGGTCTTTTCTCGCCACCCAGCCACTACAAGGGCAAATTCATCGACGTGAGCTACAACGACCGCACCCGCATTACGGACGAGGAATGGAAATCCCTGGACACCGCCGTCCAGGCCGGTGAAATCAAGGGGCTGGACGAAACCCAGAAGGCGGCCGTAGAAAACCTGCTGGAGCAGCACCAGATCGCCGGCAACTTTGACGACCGCAACAACAAGGCGGTCTTCGACCAGGTGGGCCGGGGCCGGATGTTCGCTCTCGAATCCACCATGGCCGCCGTCAAGGCCAAGACCGTGACCATGCCGGGCGACGCCAAGGGCGCCATCAAACACGCCATCAAGCAGGTGCACAAAAAATCCAAAACCGTCACCACCCTGACCGACTGCATGATCTGGTTTTTCGCCTTCGGGTTGATCGGTCTCGGCATGCAGATCACAAGGAAGGCAATCACCCAGGCCGGCGGCTATCCGCTGGTGATGGGCGTCATCTCCGGTGTCACCAAAGCCGTGTTGTCGTTCTTCGTGGTTCTGTGGCTGGTCAAGGACGTCGTGCTGAAATAAACGGGCGATTTGCCTGATATTATATTGAGGAGGATTTATACCATGAGTGGTAATATTGATATCGATACGGGTGATGCCGGCAAGGGCCAGTCGTCCTATGATGCCAACGGTGGTACCCAGGAAATGGAAGAGCGGGCCCTTTCGGTTTTCGCCAGCGAGCGCAACGAAGACCTGACCGCCCTGATCTTGTGCCTGATCACCACGTTTCTGGTGCTGCTGTTCACCAAGTGGTTGGTCTGATACATCGTTAAAAGTGGAATGCGAGCAGGGTGCGCCCGTGGTGGTTTCCGGCAAGGGCTAATCCGGAAGCCCC
>JAERRP010000317.1 GCA_016735415.1 Desulfobacterales bacterium
TCAAGGAGGCGGTTTAAGGATGGAACACCCGTGGATGTTTCTGGTTAAATTTTGTGAACTGCTCGGGCCCGGGCCGGCTCATTTTGCCCATCAGAACCCTCATGTGCTTTATGCCTGGCTGGTAATGCTTTTCCTTGTCGTCTGCGGTGCGCTGGGCGCTAAAGGCGTCAGCCTGATTCCCGGCAAAGCCCAGAACTTCTTTGAGGTGGTCATCTCCGGAATCGAAGACTTTATGGTTGACATCGCCGGAGAGGAGAGCCGCTGGTTGCTCCCTCTGGTGGCCACGATTTTTATTTTCATTTTTGTCGGCAACCTGGCCGGCATGGTCCCCACCTGTTTTCCGCCCACGGCCAACATCAATACCACCTTGGGATGTGCTCTGGTGGTTTTTGTTTTTACCCATTATATCGGGCTCAAGTATCACGGCCTGGGCTATATCAAGCATTTCCTCGGGCCGGTCTGGTGGATGATTCCCATTATTTTTCCGATCGAGGTCATCGGGCACCTGGCACGCGTTTTATCGCTGACCTTTCGTCTTTTCGGTAACATGATGGGCCACGAGCTGGTGCTGGCGATTCTCTTTGTACTGGCCGGTGCATTTTTTGCGCCCCTGCCGATCATGGCCCTGGGGGTCTTCGTCGCCCTGGTGCAGGCCTTTGTGTTTTTTCTGTTATCGATCATGTATTTTCAGGGCTCGATGGAGCACGCCCACTAGCATATAATTCCCGGCCGCATAGAAAAGGGAAAACGATATCAATAGTGCCTGTCATGGGGCAATGGAAGAAGCCTAAACTATTATTTAATCCAAGGAGGAACTCTAGGTATGGAAGCTGAAGCTCTGAAGTTTTTTATCGCATGTGTTACGGCAGCTGGTTTTGGTATCGCTATCGCCGCTTTCGGTTGCGGCATCGGCCAGGGTCTCGGTCTTAAATCGGCCGTTGAGGGTATTGCCCGCAATCCGGAAGCTTCCGGTAAAGTGACCGTTACCATGCTGATCGGCCTGGCCATGATTGAGTCGCTGTGTATCTACGCGCTGGTTGTCTCGCTGATTCTGATCTACGCGACCCCGATGGCCGGGATTGTCGAAGGTCTTTTGAAGTAAATTCTTCCGTCCGTTAGAGAATAAGCCCGGTTAGCAATAGCCGGGCTTATTTTTTCAGCACGCTTTGCAGAAATCGGGCGGTGTGTGAACCCGTGGCCAGGGCCACCTCTTCCGGTCGGCCCTGAGCGACGATCCTTCCACCGCCGTCGCCCCCTTCCGGGCCCAGGTCGATAATGTGATCGGCGGTCTTGATGACTTCCAGATGGTGTTCGATCACGATGACCGTATTGCCGTTATCCACCAGCCGGTGGAGAACCTCCAGCAATCGATTGACATCTTCGAAATGCAGGCCGGTGGTGGGTTCATCCATGATATAGACGGTCCGGCCGGTGTCTTTGCGACTCAATTCCCGGGCCAGTTTGATCCGTTGGGCCTCTCCGCCCGAGAGCGTCGTGGCGGCTTGGCCCAGGCCCACATAGCCCACCCCCACATCGATCATGGTCTCGAGTTTCTGTTTGAGTTTGGGCAACCGGCTGAAGAAGGCGTTGGCCTGGTTGACCGTCATGTCAAGCACCGCTTTGATATTGTGGCCGCGGTATTTGATTTCGAGGGTTTCGCGGTTGTAGCGGCGACCCTGGCAGACATCGCAGGTGACATAGATATCCGGCAGAAAGTGCATTTCAATTTTGATGATGCCGTCGCCGCGACAGGTTTCACAGCGTCCCCCCTTGACGTTAAAACTGAAGCGTCCGGGTTTGTAACCGCGGGTCCGGGCCTCCGGCGTACGGGCAAAGAGATCCCGGATCAGGGCGAAAAGACCGGTGTAAGTGGCGGGGTTGGAGCGGGGGGTTCTGCCAAGAGGGGACTGGTCGATGTAAAGAACGCGGTCGAGATGCTCCACCCCCTGGATACACCCGAACCGGCCGGCCTGGATACCGGCCCGGTAAAGTTTTTGGGCGATCGCCGGATAGAGGGTTTCCAGCACCAGCGTTGATTTGCCCGAACCCGATACGCCGGTGACGCAAATGAATTGCCCCAGCGGGAAGCGGACCGTAAGATTCTTCAGATTGTTCTGCCGCGCCCCTTCGATGGTGATGGCCCGTTCGGTGTCCGGTCGGCGCTTAGGCGGCAGGGGAATGCTTTTGCGACCGTTCAGATAGTCACCCGTCAGACTGCCTTCGGCCTGCATCAGGTCCGCGGGGGTGCCGGCGAAAACGACCTCACCGCCCCGAACGCCGGCACCGGGGCCCATGTCCACGACGAAATCGGCCTTGCGGATGGTTTCTTCGTCATGTTCCACCACCAGAACGGTGTTGCCGAGATCCCGCATCTGCAGAAGGGAATGCCGCAGGCGCTGATTATCACGCGGGTGCAGACCGATGCTGGGTTCATCCAGAACATACAGCACACCGGTCAGTTTGGAGCCGATCTGCGTGGCCAGGCGGATGCGCTGGCTTTCGCCGCCGGACAGGCTCGCCGCCGGACGGTCCAGGCTGATATAGGGAATGCCCACGTCCACGAATTTAGCCAATCGGCTGAGCCTCTCGGAGTAGAATATTACCGCCATTTGGCGATGGCAGACTTTC
>JAERRP010000182.1 GCA_016735415.1 Desulfobacterales bacterium
GGATGCGGCGGTCACCGAAACACTGACCACCCCGTTGGCCACCGGGTAGCCTGTGCGGGGGTCGATCACATGCGCGTAACGTTTGCCGTCCTGTACGAAAAAGAGACGATAAGTCCCGCTGGTGGCAAAGGCCCGATCCTTGAGTGTCACCACTTTGTAAACCTGGTTGGTGGGGGCGCCCGCCTCGGGCCGGTTGATGCCGACGCGCCATTTGCGGCCGTCCAGACGGACGCCGGACGCAAAAACCTCACCGCCCACTTCCACCAGGAAGTTGACGAAGTCCCGCTTGCGAATCAATTCCGCGACGGCATCGACGCCGTAGCCCTTGGCCACCGAGGCCAGATCCAGTGTGACTTCCGGATGACGCTTGACCAGAAAACCGGCACGGGAGAGGTCGATGAAATCAAATCCCACTTGCGCCAGCCGTGAGCGGATAGCCGCTTGCGGGGGTGCCTCCCGGCGCCCTTCCGAGCGGCCGAAGCCCCAGAGATCCACCAGGGGATCGATCGTGCCGTCCCAGGCACCGCCGGTGATCTTGAAAAGATGCCGGGAAAGGGTCGCCACGCGGTAAAAATCTTCCCCGACCGGGAAAGGCCGGCCGGTTTCCTGCAAATCGTTGAAGCGGCTGATTTCGCTCTCGGGCCGGTATGTGGACATGCTGGCGTTGACGGCTTCCAGCCGATCGCCGATGGCCTGCTTCAGTTTGGCCACCGACGTGAAATAGCCGCCGATGACGGTCACATGGTAGGTGGTCCCCATGGTGTGCCCGGCGATGCGGATCTCCCGCCGGCCGCTGCAGCCCAGAAGAATACCGATCGAGAGCGTAATCACCAGGCTGCGCCAGATTATGTCAGACCCGCCCGGCCGGGGGCACCCGGCCCAGATGTGACATGGTCTGACATATGGCGCCCGGGCCGTCATCGACGTCAGCAAATCCGGGGAAGCTGCTCACCGGTGAGCATATCCACGATCCGGCGGCCGCCGACACGGGTCTGCAGTACGACCTGGCCGGGGTGCGCCGCGGTCACCTCGCCGATGATACAGGCATCCTGCCCGCAGGGATCTTCCTTGATGGCCTGGAGGACATTGCCACTGTCTCCCGCCGGCACGAACGCCAAAAGCTTGCCCTCGTTGGCCACGTAGAGTGGATCGAAACCCAGGAGTTCGCAGACGGCGGCCACCTCGGGCCGCACGGGCAGTTGGGCTTCGACGATATCGATACCGACCTTCGAGCTTTCGGCGATCTCGTTCAAAGTCGTGCCCACCCCGCCCCGGGTGGGATCGCGCAGCACGTGAACATTGGTGCTGGCGGCCATGATCCGCGCCACCATATGGTTCAAGGCGGCCGAATCGCTCTGGATCGAATGATCGAAGGACAACTCTTCCCGCTGGGTCAGAATCGTCATGCCGTGATCGGCCATGGTACCGCTTAAAATAACGTGATCCCCGGGCCGGGCCGCGGTGCTGGTAATGCGGGCTTCTTCGGGAATGATCCCGATCCCGGAGGTGTTGATAAAGATACCGTCGGCCGCACCTTTGGGAACGACCTTGGTATCGCCGGTCACCACAAGCACTCCGGCCTGGTCGGCCGCCTGCCGAACGCTCTTAAGAATTCGATCGAGATCGCTGCGGGGAAAACCTTCTTCGATAATCAGGGCCAGGCTGATGAACAGCGGCCGGGCGCCGCACATGGCCACATCGTTGACGGTGCCGTTGACGGCAAGATCACCGATGTTCCCGCCGGGGAAAAACAAAGGCGTTACGGTAAACGTATCGGTGGAAAAGGCGATACGGACCCCATCCATTTCCACGATGGCCCCGTCGTGCAGGTCGGCCAGGATGGGGTTGTCGAAAAGCGGTAACAGCTGTTCGGAGGTGAATCGATGGGCGATCTTACCGCCGCTGCCGTGATCGAGAAGAATTTTATCGTCTTGCATCTGATTTCCCTGGTGTTCGTGGCGGTGCCGGCGTTCAGGCGCGGAGCGGTTGCTGTCCATGGTAGCGGTAGTAGGCGGCGCAGGTGCCTTCGCTGGATACCATGCAGGGACCCACCGGGTTTTCCGGTGTGCAGGCCTGACGGTAGAGTCGACATTCCGGCGGTGTCTTGACGCCGGTCAGGATCTCCCCGCAGGCGCAACCAGCAGGTTCCCGGGCCTCGGGCACATCGACCGGCATCTGGCGGACAGCATCGAACAGGGCCAGCGATTCCCGGATGGCCAGACCGCTGCCGGGGATGACGCCGATACCGCGCCAGACCGCATCAACGGGTTCGAAGACCTGGTCCAGAACCGAACGGGCCTTACGGTTGCCCGCATCCGATACCACCCGCGGGTAGGCATTGTCGAGCTGGGGCCGCCCGCTTTCCACCTGTTCGACCAGGCGGCGCACGGCTTCGAGGATATCGGCCGGCTCAAAGCCGGCCACCACGCAGGGGATGCGGTGCCGATCAAAAAAGGGCCGGTAGGCCGCTAGCCCCAGGATAACCGAAACATGGCCCGGCAGCAGAAATCCGCTGACCTTGACGTCGTCATTGTCCATCAGGGCTTCCAGGGCATTCGGGACGGTCTTGTGGGCCGAGACGACGTGGAAATTGTCAAGCTTCATCTCCCGGGCCGCCAAAATCGAAGCGGCAATCGTGGGAGCGGTGGTCTCGAATCCGACCCCCAGGAAAACAACCCGCTTGTCACGCTGCCCGGCGGCCATCTTGACGGCATCGAAAGCCGAATAGACCACCCGGATATCCTTGCCTTCCGCTTTTTCCTTCTGCAGACTGGATCGGGTGCCGGGAACCCGCAGCAGGTCACCGAAGGTGGCCACGATGGTGTCTTCCTGACGGGCGTAGGCGATGAAGGTATCGATTTCCCGCTGGGAGGTGACGCACACCGGACAGCCGGGGCCGGAAAGCAGTTTGATCGTTGGCGGCAGCACATCCCGGATACCGTGTCGAAAAATGGACGTGGTATGCGTGCCGCAGACTTCCATCAACTGAATCGATTGGCGGCTGGTCTTATGAATAGCGGCAATCAGTTGCCGGGAAATGTTCGGATCCCGATATTCTTCGGCATGTTTAATCGACATTCTGGCAACACCTCAACTTCGGAAAATCATAACAGTTCAGCATCTATAGCCAAAAAGCCCGGCAGGGACAAGTTGTATTTTAAGCGGATAATCCCGACATGGCCGCGGCGGCCACGGCCTGGCCCAGACTGATACCGCCGTCGTTCGGGGGGACCAGGCGCTGGGCGTAGACCTGGAAACCGTTTTGTTTCAGTTTGCGGGACAATTCCGTCGACAGAAGGGCGTTCTGAAAGGCGCCACCGCTCATGACCACCCGGTCCAGCCCCGTTTGCTGCCGGATATCGGTGCAAAGCGCGGCGAAGATCGACACCAGGGTGGAATGAAAGCGACGGCTGATGTGATGCGCGGAAAAGCCTTTGGACAAATCAGCCACAACACCCTCGATGATCGGTGCAATTTCAATTTGCTGACCGTCGGGCATCGCCTTCCGACTGAAGTCGTATTCACCGACTTCGTCCGCCCCGGCCGCCATTTCCAGTTCCATGGCCGCCTGCCCTTCATAGGCCACCTGCGAGCGCAGTCCGATGAGGGCGGCCACACCGTCAAACAGGCGTCCCAGACTCGACGTCAGCGGTGCATTCAGGCCCTTGCGGCCCATTTCCACCAGTACATCGGCTTTGCGCCGGTCAATCGACTGCATGAAGGCAATATCCAAATCGCGAAAACGATCACCGAAGGTATGCGCGAGATAACTGACGGCCATGCGCCAGGGTTCCTTGATGGCCGCGGCACTGCCCGGCATGGACACCGGCGAGAGAAAGGCCGCCCGTTCGAATCCGTCGGTTTCGACCAGCAGGATCTCGCCGCCCCAGATGGTGCCGTCCGGGCCGAGCCCGGTGCCGTCACAGGCCAACCCGATCACCTTGCCGTCCAGATGGTTTTCCGCCATGGCACTGACAATATGGGCATGGTGGTGTTGAACCTGGATGAGGGGCAGATCGCTGCGCTCCCGGGCATAGCGGGTACTCAGATAATCCGGGTGCAGGTCGCAGGCAATGACCTGTGGCGCGATATCCAGAATCCGCTGCAGATGGTCAATGCTGGCTTGAAAAAACGCGTAGGTGTCAAGATTTTCGAGATCGCCGATATGCTGGCTGACAAAGGCCTGGTCTTCTTTGGTCAGGCAGACGGTGTTCTTCAATTCGGCGCCGCAGGCCAGCACCGAAGGCAGCTTGTGGCGCAGGAACACCGGCACCGGCACGTAGCCGCGCGATCTTCGCAGGAAACGTGTGACCCCGGCGGTTTTACGGACAATCGAATCGTCGCAGCGCAGGTAGATGTCCCGGTTGTGCACCAGAAAGCCATCGGCGATGGGGGCCAGGCGCTGGAGGGCGTCCTCGTTGGCGATGGCGATGGGTTCATCCCTGCGGTTCCCGCTGGTCATCACCAGGGCCGTGAATCCGCATTCCAGTATCAGGCAATGCAGTGGTGTGTAAGGCAACATCACACCGAACCAGGCATTGCGGGGTGATACCGCGCCGGCGATGGCATTGGGCGTTTTTTTGCGCAGCAGAACAATCGGACGCTGGGGCGAGGTCAAGACTTCGATTTCGTCCGGATCGATATGGGCGAATCGGCGGATGGCCGTCAGATCCCGGGCCATCAGGGCCAGGGGTTTTTCCTCCCGATGTTTGCGCCGTCGCAGCCGCTCGACCGCGTCGTTGTTGGCGGCATCCACCGCCAGATGATAGCCGCCCAGCCCTTTAATGGCCATTATCCCCCCGGTGCTCAGCCGCCGCGCCGCCTCTGCAATCGGATCTCCGACTTTCAGGACTTGGCCGTCTCCCTCGTGAAAGGTGACATGCGGCCCACAATCCGCGCAGGCATTGGGCTGGGCATGGAAGCGGCGGTTGCGGGGGTCGTCGTACTCGGTCTGACAGGCGCGGCACATGCGAAAATGGCGCATGCAGGTTTGAGGGCGGTCATAGGGAAGATCGTCGATAATGGTATAGCGGGGGCCGCAGTTGGTGCAATTGATGAACGGATAGCCGTGCCGACGGTCTTGCGGATCCAGCAGTTCACGACGGCAGTCGTCACAAACAGAGACATCCGGGCTGATGAGGGTCGCGCGGCTGTCTTCACGACGGCTGGGGATAATGCTGAAATCAGATAAATGTCGGGGGGCGGTGTCGCTGGATTCAACCGATGTGATCTGGGCCAGGGGCGGGGATTCGACGCGGATGCCTTTCAAAAAGACTTCGATACGGCCCGGCGCGCCCTCCACATGGATGTGGACACCGGAAGATGTGTTGGCCACATGGCCGCTTAACTGACAGTGTTCGGCAAGCTGATAGATGAAGGGCCGAAATCCGACCCCCTGCACGATCCCCTTGACCTGAACGCGTTTGGCCGCCACCCCCTCATTCATGGGTACACGGATTCGAAAAACATGGGTTGATCAACTTAACCGGTAGCGGCCGCATCGGGGTCATCGTCGTCAACCAGCAGTTGAGCGGCTTCCCTGAGGTAGCGCAACGATTCCTCGGCCGTGGCCTCGTCGATCTTCTGAATGGCAAAGCCGGCATGCACAATCACCCAGTCGCCGACCCGAGGATCTTCCAGCAGCAGCAGGCTGGCTTCGCGCCGCACGCCGACCACGTCGATAACCCCCATATTATTGCTTATTTCAATGACTTTGGAAGGAATGGCAAGGCACATTCACGAACTCCTTTGGTGGTAAGAGGCGCCCAGGCGATCCAGTTCCTGGAGCACCCGGCTCATCATTTCATCGACACGGGCACCGACGGCGGGCGTGAGTTCCACACTGTGGGTCTCAATATCCTCCGGCTCAGCGCCCAGTACCACAACGGTTTCCGGGGCCTGGTCGATCATCTGGCAAAGCGTCAGGGTTTCCAGAAAATCGGTCTGATGCAGCGAGTTTTTCATCAGAATGCGTTCGGGCAGTTTGTCCTTCTCCAAACGATAAAGCGTTCCCGGCGCCTGTCGGTTTTTCACGGCGTCTACGACAATCAGGTGCTTGGTCTCCGAGAGCGTTCCAAGCAGATGAATTCCCAAAACGCCCCCGTCCAAAACGGAGACGTTATCCCCAAACGTGTATTCTTCAAAAAGTTTCTCGATAACCCGGACGCCGAAACCTTCGTCCGTCAGCAGTATATTGCCGATGCCCAGAATCGTAATCTTGGATTGATCCGATAATGCTTCCGCCATGGATTGATTTCCTATCATTGTTAGAATTGGTCTTTATAATACGGATGGCGGCATCTTGCAAGCCGTCGAAAAGCCCGCTTTCAGGCCGGAAGCATCGGCGTTTGACATGACAACAGG
>JAERRP010000576.1 GCA_016735415.1 Desulfobacterales bacterium
CGTAGCCAGGCTACGTCGAGGATTTCAAAAGAGCGAGAACGCTGGCCTGGGCCGAAAGATGCCTTTTATGGATGGGCACTAGTTAACAGCGTTCTTCTTCGTGAACAGTGACAGAAACGTTTCAGCGCGCGCCTACATGTCGTAAAGGGTCTCGCCGTCGATCACCTTCAGGCCGTTTTCCTGAATGACCCTGAGGGCTTCGTCCGTGTTGTCGAAACGGAATATCATGACGGCATTGCTGCCGCTCTGTTGAACGAAGGCGTACATATATTCGACATTGATGCCGGAAGAATGAAGAAGATCGAGGATATCGTGCAAACCGCCGGGCCGGTCAGGAACCTCGACCGCCAGGACATTGGTCTTCCCCACCGTAAATCCTGCTTTCTTCAAGGCTTCCCGGGCTTTTTCGGTATGGTCCACAATCAACCGCAATACGCCAAAATCCGATGTATCGGCCAATGCCAGGGCCCGGATGTTGACCCGGGCCTCGGCCAGGATGCCGGTGACCTCACAGAGCCTTCCGGTTTTGTTTTCGAGAAAGACGGATATCTGTTCTGCTCGCATGGTTGCCTCCTTGGCTTTGTTCTAAACCTTCCACCGCTGGTGGAGGCCCCGGAGAGATTCAGCCGATCCGGGGTGGTATAAATTAGCTGTTAAGCTGATGAGCTATTAAGCTGTTGAGTTTACCAGCTTATCAGCTGGCGTCGCTGACGCCTCGCTTACCAGCTTAATAGCTCATTAAATCTTGCGGTTATCGATGACCCGCACCGCTTTCCCCTGACTGCGTGCAATCGATTTCGGTTCCACGAGCTTCACCTTGGCGGAAACACCGAGGTAATCTTTAATGTTTTTGGTGATCTCTTTTTCCATGTTCTGGAGCGTCTTGACTTCGTCGGAGAACATGGACTCCGATACTTCGACCATGACCGTCAGGATGTCCAGCTGGCCCTCCCGGTCCACCGTCAGCTGGTAATGGGGTTCCACGTTTTTCATTTCCATCAGCACACTTTCGATCTGGGAGGGAAATACATTGACGCCTCGAATAATCAACATGTCATCGGAGCGGCCGCTGACCTTGTTCATGCGCACCATCGTGCGGCCGCAGACACAGGGGGCCGCATTCAGGGAAGTAATGTCGCGGGTGCGGTAGCGGATCACGGGGAAGGCCTCTTTGGTGATGGAAGTAAACACGAGCTCGCCGGTTTCTCCATCGGGCAATACTTCCCCGCTTTGCGCGTCGATGATTTCGGGAATGAAATGGTCTTCAAAAATATGAAGCCCCTTTTGGGCCTCGTGGCACTCCATGGCAACACCGGGACCGATGACTTCGCTGAGCCCATAGATATCCACCGCCACCAGCCCCAGCTTCTCTTCGATTTCGTCGCGCATGCGTTCCGACCAGGGTTCGGCGCCGAAAATGCCATATTTAAATTTGAGATCCCGGAAGGAAACCCCCATCTCCTCGGCCACTTCGGCCAGATGCAGCGCATAGGAGGGCGTGGCCGTAATGATGGTCGGGCCGAAATCTTTCATGATCACAACCTGTCGCTTGGTATTCCCGCCCGAGACCGGGATCACCGAGGCGCCCAGTTTTTCGGCCCCGTAGTGGGCACCCAGTCCGCCGGTGAACAGGCCGTAACCGTAGGCATTGTGAATAATATCGCCGCGGGTGGCGCCCCCGGCCATCAACGAGCGGGCCATGAGACGGGCCCAGGTGTCCACGTCCCGGGCGGTGTAACCCACCACGGTGGGTTGCCCGGTTGTACCGGTAGAGGCATGAATGCGAACAACGTTTTCCATGGGGACGGCAAACATGTCGAAGGGATAGTTGTCTCTCAGATCCTGCTTGGTGGTGAAGGGCAGCCGCTGCAGATCCTGGAGACTCTGGATGTCCCCGGGGGTAATGCCGGCTTCCTCGAATTTTTTTCGATAGAAAGGCACACTGGCGTAACAGCGCTCGATCGTTGTTTTCAGCCTCCGCAACTGAATGGCTTCCAGGGCTTCGCGGGGCATGGTTTCATACTCGATGTCGTAAATCATAAGCGTCATCCTCCTTTTCAAACAGTCGGGTCGAAAATGAAGCCGTGCCCTGGCGGGAGCATCTGGCCGCAATCCACTCGCACAAAAAAAGCTGCCGGGTTTACAACCCGCAGCCTAAAAAAAAACCATGGATTGACGCCCTTCGTCCCCCCATGGTCCTGTCAATCGCGTTGGTCGGCGAATCTACGTTGACGGCTCATGGGCGGACTTTCTAAAAAGAAAGCCCCCGAAAAAGCCGAAAAAATAAAAATAGAAAGCACCGATCATCATTGGTAGCGTCTTCGCTTTGAAGTAATTTTGCTTGATTGCATAGCGAATGCCGCCGAACCTGTCAAGCGAAAAGCGACCGTCCCCCGGGGGAATAAGGGGGTAAGGGGTCAAGGATTCAAGGGTTCAGAAGTTCAAAAGTTCCGGGTTTTTATTTTTTTCCTTCCCTCGAATCCTCGAACCCTGCTTTTTTCCCTTCCCCTTGAACCCTCGAATCCTTGAACCCTTTTTTTGCCCTTCTTATGAGTCCCCCAGGGTCCCCTTGAATTCCGGTTTGCGCTTTTCCAGAAAAGCGCTCGTCCCCTCACGGGCATCTTCACTGGCCAGGCAAAGGGCAAAGGCGTCATTTTCCAGGGCCAGGCCGCTCGCCAGATCAACGTTAAGGCCGTTGTTGATGGACTGTTTGGCCGCACGCAGCGCCACCCGCCCTTTACGTGCAATGTTGGCGGCCGTATCCATGACGTCGGCCATCAGC
>JAERRP010000621.1 GCA_016735415.1 Desulfobacterales bacterium
GGAGATAGGGCTTAAAAAAGGAGATCGAATTTCGGTAGACCTTTTAAATTGTCCGGAATTTCTGGCGATCTATTTTGCGTCGGCCAAACTTGGCCTAATTTTTGTGCCGTTGAATTGCAGAATGGTATCCGGGGAACTGGAGTATCAGCTTAACAATTGCGGTTCGCGTTTGCTGATTTTCCACGACACATTTTCAAAACTAATCGAACCCATCCGCGGCTCGGTGAAGGTGGATTCGGATAAATTTATATGCCTAAAAAAAGACGTCGCAAATGGTCTTGCCTGTCCTGAATGGGCCACAGACTTTAATGACGAAGTAGGTCCACTACCAGTAACAGAACCTACAGTCGCCGATCCTGTAGAGATGGACGATCCGTTCGTCATTATATACACCTCCGGTGTTACCGGACAACCGAAGGGCGCGGTTCTTTCGCATGGTCAAACATATTTTAAATGTTTTCAAATAATGCAGTATACGGATATGAGGGAGGATGATGTTTTTCTCACCCAACTCCCCCTTTTTCATTCCGGCGGTCTTTTCATCATCGCAACACCGGTGTTGTGCCGCGGCGCCAGTTTTATTATGCGTATGAGTTTCAACCCGGAACAATTTGCGCAGGATATACATACATACAAGCCGACTGTAATATTTGCCCTTACTACCATGTGGCGCTTTGTTCTGAAAACAAAAGCGCTTGACAAGGTAGATGTAAGCACTGTCCGGATCGTCCTGGGCGGGGGGGAAAGAACCCCTTCCAGTCTGATCCACGAACTTGCGGAATACGGGCTGAATATGCAGCAGGGTTTTGGCCAGACTGAAAATTCAGCCATGATGATTCTGCCAAAGCAAGACATCATTCGCAAAGAAGGATCCATCGGTTTGCCTGGATTTTTTACGGACATCTGGATAGAGGACGAACACGGCAACAATCTTCCACCCGGCGGAGTAGGTGAAATTGTCGCCGAAGGCCCGACAGTGATGAGTGGATACTGGAATCTTCCGGAACAAACCGCCGAGACCATCGTTGAGGGGCGGTTGCACACGGGCGATCTTGGATACACAGACGAAGAAGGGTATTTTTATATCGTCGATAGAGCCAAAGACATGTACAGGAGTGGCGGCGAGAATGTCTATCCGGCTGAGGTTGAAAAAATCTTGGTCAATCACCCGAAAATAGAAAATGCGGCGATTATCGGGGTCCCGGATGATAAATGGGGTGAGACAGGGAAATTATTTGTTGTTTTGGATAAAGGCCAATCAATTACGATCGAAGAGGTTCGCGAATATCTAATGGGGAAATTTGCGAAGTATAAATTCCCGTCACAAATCGAAATCCTGAAGTCGCTCCCTATGACGGCCACTGGAAAATTAAAGAAATCCGATTTGAAAAAACAGCACCTAATAAATTAAGAAGGCAAGGAAGGCCATAGGAAAAATGAACAGCGAAAAAATAACATCAGCGAAAAAAAAATGGCAGGAAAAGGTCGTTGATTCGCAAATGAAGAAATACGGTCTGGATAACCCAGCTACCCGTTTTTACACGCCCAATGACATCAAAGGCTTTGATTTTACGGAAAAAGTCGGATTTCCGGGGCAGTATCCTTTCACTGCCGGGAATACCCCGTTGCCGAAGTGGCAGGCCTTCGCTCCGAAGCTGGCCAGGGCTGCGACTCGACATGAATGGGGGGCAAGCAGTGCCGGCAAATACGCTGGCTTCGGTACATCTGAAGATTATCGGGACTACCTGATCCGCATGCATGCCATGGGCAGGAAAGGCGCACCCAATATGGCCATGGATCTTCCCACCCAGTGCGGATATGATTCCAATGATCCCTGGGCCGAAGGCGAAGTGGGACGTGTGGGGGTAGCCATCGATTCGCTCCGGGACTTTGAAGTGATATACGAGCCTTATACCGGGGATATCGGGCTTGACAAAATTGCATCCAATTTCACCATAAACGCACCTGCGGCTGTAATCATCGCCATGTATGCGGCACTGGCTGAACAGCGCGGCATTACCTTGGAAAAACTGCGGGGGACGCCTCAAAACGATATTCTTAAAGAGTTTGTTGGACGCGGCACCTACATTTTTCCTCCCCGACCTTCCCTGCGGCTCTTCCGAGACACCCTGGCCTTTTGCACAAACCACATGCCCAACTTTAACGTAACCAGCATCGGCGGGTACCATATGCGCGAGGCGGGCGCCAGCAGAAAGCAGGATCTGGCTTTCAGTATGGCCATCGGCGCCGCCTACCTTCAGACAGGAATCGATGCCGGGTTGGATATAGATTCCTTTGCTCCAAAATTTACTTTTAATGCTTTTGGCGGAAGCATGGAAATATACAAAGAGATCGCTTTTCAGCGGGCTGCCAGAAGAATGTGGGCCGGGATGCTTAAAAACCGGTTTGGTGCGAAAAATCCCAGGGGCATGATGATAAGGCAGATTTCGACAGCACATATCGGCTGTAGCAGCACGCAGTTGCAACGACCGCTCAACAACCTTGCCCGTGCTGTCATCGGAGGGATGGCCGCCGGAATGTCTGGAGGCATCCCGGGGACGTTTCCGCCTTATGATGAACCCTTGGGGCTGGGGCACAGCCTGGAAGCCCAGCAGCTTTCCCATGACGGGACGAGAATCCTTATATACGAGGCTAAAGTTGGTGAGGTTGTTGACCCATGGGCCGGGTCCTATTTCATGGAGTCGTTAACCGATGAAATAGAGAATTCGTCTCGGGAAGAGTTCGACAAGATAGAAAAAATGGGTGGTGCGGTGGCCGCTATCGAAAACGGATATATGCAAAAAGCCGTTGCCCGAAGCAGTTATGAAAAACAAAAAAAGATCGAGAGCCAAGAGGAATTTATTGTCGGCGTGAACTGCTTCGCAGGGTCTCACGAGATAGAAGTCAGCATAGATCGAAGTGTGGAGGAGGTGTATTCTGCCGACCTAATGGCCACGGCCGAGGCCCGTCAGATCGAAAATCTCGACCGGCTCAAACAGGACCGGAACAACAAGGAGGTCGATCGCAGCTTACAGGCCCTGAAAAAAAGTGCCGGGGACGAAACGAAAAATTTGATGCCCGATATTCTGGCCTGCGTCAAGTGTTATGCAACACTGCAGGAAATATGTGATGAACTTCGGGGGGTATTCGGCGAGGCTGAACCTGCAAAGTTATAGTAAATATGGTTACAAAATGAGGTGTAAAATGAGGTGTTCGGGCTACGGAACGCCTCATTTGTTTGATGTTCAAAAATTCGAGGTGCCCGTAAATAGTCGGATTCAGTCGTTAACTTACACGCCATGATTCGCCTGTGAATTTTTCGGCGGGTTTTGGGCGCTGTCGAATTTTGGGCCAAGCGAGCGTAAGGAGTTATTATGACGTATCATGTTGAAGTATTTCTTTCCGGCGTCTTCCTTTTCAACGCGATACCCCATCTTGTCCGGGGAATTTGCGGAAAAACGCACATGACCCCCTTTAACCGGTGTTCAAGCCCAGCCGTCAATGTTGTCTGGGGTTGGGTGAACATACTGACAGGTATGTGGCTTTTTCGGGACTCCCTGTCGGAACCGTGGGCAGGCTCCGTATACGCATCTTTCTGTGTAGGCGGATTCTTGACATCAATATTTCTGGCAATTTTCTGGACGAATCCCAACGCGAAGCTTCCCTGGCACAGGAAGTAATCGAAAACCGGTTTCCATTCAGGCTGAACTGCCCATGGCCGGATTTACAAAATTTTTTTTGAATTGGAAATCTGCATTGCGTAATTAACAAAAGGAGATATTCACTTATGAATCAAGAAGTCGTTGCAATGACCAAAAAACTTGCACGGTTTGTTACTAAAATAGATGCGAAAGATATTCCGGCGCATGTTTTCGATCACGCCAAGGTCGCCTTTTTGGATTGGATCGCCGTAACCCTGGCCGGCAAAGATGATCCCGCAGTGAAAAAACTTCTTCAATACTCCGAAACCATGGGTGGCAATAAACAAGCGACTGTTCTGGGCCATGGCACAAAAACAAATATAAGCCATGCAACCCTTATAAATGGCACGGCCTCACATGCTCTCGACTATGATGATACGCTAGAAGTATTTCTGGGTCATCCGTCGGTAACCATTTTCCCTTCGCTTCTGGCGCTTGGCGAGTGGACCGGCAAGTCGGGGCCCGAGTTTCTATCTGCATATATCACGGGTCTGAAAGTTGGAGCGGTTATCGGCGCCTGCGGTGGAATGGACCACTACATGAGTGGCTGGCATGCCACCTCAACCCTGGGCCATTTTGCCTCGGCCGCCGGGGGCGCCAAGCTGATGGGGTTGGATGAGGGGCAGAAGGTCAACGCGTTGGGAATTGCCGGAACTCAGGCATCAGGATTGAAACGGGTGTTCGGGACCATGTGCAAACCCTTTCATGCCGGCCGATCCTCCCAGGCGGGAATGTTATCGGCCCTTCTGGCCGAAAATGGGTTTACCAGCGCCGAGGATATCCTCGAGGGGAACCACGGTTTTTTCCATGTCCTGAATGGGAAAGTGAATGACAAGGTGCTTGGTACATTGGGTAAAACCTGGGATATTGAGAACCTGGCCCAGAAATACCATGCCTCCTGTCATGCCACCCATTCCCCTATAGAAGGGACACTTTCCATTATGCAGGAAAACAGGATAGCATTGGAAGATATCGCATCCATAAGGATTTTCTGTTCGCAATTGTCTCTTGATGCTGCCGGCAATAACCAACCGCGGTCAGGCCTCGAGGGCAAGTTCAGCATTTCCTATTGCGTGGCAAACGCGCTCAATAGAAAGAAGACTGGAATCGCGGCATTTTCCGATGTAAAGGTAAATGACCCGGAAATAAAAGAATTTATGAAAAAAATCTCCGTCGCCCATACAGAGGACTTCAAAGGTCTCGAAGCAAGAATAGAGTTGGAGACGAATTCCGGAGCGGTTTATAATGCAACATCTAATATTCTTAAGGATATCCCTGGTCTTGAAGAAAAGAAGGTGAAGATTGGTCCCAAATTTGGGGGCTTGTGTTCCCCGTTGCTCGGAAACGGCAGAACCAGGGACC
>JAERRP010000743.1 GCA_016735415.1 Desulfobacterales bacterium
CCTTCAAAATCGGCGGGTTAAACGCACTCAGCAGCTTCATGGCCAATCGCCAACTCAGGGATTTTGACATGTTCGTGGGCGTCAGCGCCGGCGCCGTTATCGCCACATACCTGGCAAACGGCGTATCTTCAAAAGACCTGGCCGCCTGCCCGGAACCGATGGCGGCCTGAGACCATATTGACAACCATGGAAAGGGCAACCAGGACCATCATAAATCTGAACGCCATCGCCTCTAATGTGGCGGCGGTTCGAAGCATCATCGGCCATCGTAGAGATCTGATGGCCGTCGTCAAAGCCGATGCGTATGGGCATGGGGCCTTTGAAGTCAGCAGAACCGCTCTAAACAACGGTGCCACATGCCTGGGGGTTGCCCTGCCTGAAGAAGGTGAAAATCTCAGAAGCCATGGGATCGATGTGCCTGTTCTGGTCCTGGGAACAATCAACCCGAAGGAGGCCTCCAAGGTGGTCCAATCCCGACTGGAACAAACCCTTTGCACCCTGGAACTGGCCGAAGCCCTGAATCAGGCAGCCGAAGCATCTTCCGGCAAAATCAGCGTGCATATCAAGGTGGACACCGGTATGGGCCGCATCGGACTTGCCCCCCGGGACACCCCGGCCTTTGTTCAGAAAATCCGCCGCCATAAGAATCTCCATCTTAAAGGCATCTTCAGCCATCTCCCCTGCGCAGATCACGCGGACAAAACATTTACCCGCAAACAGATTGAACGGTTCAGTGATCTGGTACGGGAAATCACGGCATCGGGCGTCAAAATACCTCAGAAACATCTGGCCAACAGTGCAGGCATTCTGGATTTTCCCGAATCCTATTTTGATCTCGTCAGGCCCGGTATCATGATGTACGGCCTCTACCCCTCCCCCCATGTACACCACAGCGTAGCCCTGAAACCGGCCATGACCCTCAAGACCCAAATCGCCTACCTGAAACGGGTGCCCGCAGGAACCCCCATCAGTTACGGCCATACGTTTTGTTGCGAAAAATCCATGCACATTGCGACCCTTCCCATCGGTTACGCCGATGGTTACAGCCGAGGGTTGTCCAATCGCGGGTATGCCATAATCCGAAATCAGTACGCACCCCTGATAGGACGCGTATGCATGGACATGTGCATGTTTGACGTCACAGATATCAAGAATGTTCAACCCGGGGATGAAGCGGTTCTTTTCGGCGAAAAGCCCACCGTGGATGAACTGGCTGATCAACTGGATACCATCAACTATGAAATCGTCTGTTCCATTGGAAAACGGGTGCCCAGATTTTTTGTCACCTGATTGGTTTTAATTGAAAATAAGGAGATAGAAGCCATGATTATCGGCATTCCCACGGAAGTGAAGGTGGCTGAAAAAAGGGTGGCTGTAACCCATTCCGGCGTCAGGACCCTCGTACAGAACGGCCACACGGTTCTGCTCCAATCCAACGCGGGACTTGGAAGCGGCTTTCCCAATGAACAATATATCCAAGCGGGGGCGCAGATTATTGTACACCAGAAAGATATATGGGCTGATGCTCATATGATCATGAAGGTTAAAGAGCCCCTTCCTATCGAGTATGACCTGATGAGAGAGGATCAAATCATCTTTACCTACCTTCACCTGGCAGCCGCCAGGGAACTGGCTGAAAAAATGGTTGAAAAAAAGGTGGTGGGCATTGCCTACGAAACCATTCAGACCGATAGCGGCGCCCTTCCCCTTCTGGCGCCCATGAGCGCAGTGGCTGGACGGCTGTCCATACAGGCGGGGGCCTATTGTCTTGAAGCCAAATCCGGCGGCATGGGGGTGCTGTTGAGCGGCGTACCGGGCGTCAGGCCGGCTTATGTAGTCATCATCGGGGCAGGGGTTTCCGGACTGCATGCCTGTTTCGGCGCTGTGGGCACCGGGGCGCGTGTCACCATACTGGACATCAACCAGGAGCGCCTCGACTACATCAACGACGTCATGCGGGGAAGCGTCACCACGCTCATGAGCAATGAAGGGATTCTGGAAGAGGAAATTATAAAAGCGGACCTGGTCATCTGTTCGGTGCTGATTCCGGGGGCGGCAGCCCCCAAGCTGATCTCAAGAAAGCTGCTCAAAAAGATGAAGCCGGGGGCCGCCATCGTGGATATCTCCATCGACCAGGGGGGCGCCTGCGAGACCAGCCGTCCCACCACCCACGAAAATCCCACCTACGTGGAAGAGGGCGTGGTCCATTGTTGCGTCAACAACATGCCCGGCGCCGTACCCCGGACCGCCACCATGGCGCTCACCAACGCCACCCTGCCCTACGCCCTGGAGATCGCCAATTCAGGCTATGAAACAGCCATGAAAGAAAACCCACAGATTGCCAGGGGGATGAATGTAATCAAAGGGAAAGTGGTGTACAAAGCCGTGGCCGAAAGCGTTGGTTTGCCTTACACACCGACACAGCAGCCAAATCTGACCCAAATCTGAACGTCAATTTTGCTAAGTTATTTTTGAGCAAGCCCTTAAAGCC
>JAERRP010000596.1 GCA_016735415.1 Desulfobacterales bacterium
TTGCATATTTTGTCTCCTATCTATCCATCGACAGGGTCGCCGCCGACCGGCGCCGGCGCGCCAGCCAGGCCCGCAGGTCCTCCCCGGTTTTAAGGGAGCGGCCGTAGAAACAGCGTAGCGTATAGACCGTTTTGATCAGCGGATCGAGGCAGACGTGCGTCAGGCCCGCGGCCACGACCAGAAAAGTGGTATTGAAAAGGCCCCAGACACCGCTGAGGGTAAAGATGGTATCGATGCCGAAAAACCGTTTGAGCAGCGCGGGCGCCAGGGCCAGCACCATGACGCTGTTAAAGAAGACAAACAACCCGAACGCACTCAGGATCAGCAGTATCAGATGATTCTGTTTGGGCCAGAGCACGGCCTGGTGGCGGGCGTTGCGCACCAGTCCGGCCAAGCCTTCCGAATCGCCCTCATCCATCACGGTGACGTTCTGGTAAAAAGCGTAAACCCAGGCGGCGGGGACGGTCAACAAGACGGCCAGCGGCAGAAGGATAAAACCGGTGGCCTGCAACAGGCCCTGATGGGCGGCGATGCGCATCAGGCGGACGAAGGTCCAGCGGGGTGCTTCCCGCTGGGTCAGCCAGGCGATCACCTGACGGCAATAGACCGTCTGCCAGGACTTCATCCAGATGAAGAGCAGCACCAAACCCAGGGCCGCGGCGGAGCTATGGCCGGACGCCAGCGCACTGCGGCTCATATCCGCCCAGAAAACGAGCAGTCCCCAAACAAACGGCAAGGTACCGATGGCATAGGCGGCCAGAATCGAAAATGGCAGCGCGCGAAGCAGATGGCTTCCTTCCTCGATCAAGGATACCGGGCCGTACTCGGAACCGGTTGTTGGGGAACTCATGATGACTCCCACCAGCCGGTCTGCCAGACCGTACCCTCGTGGAAATCGTCCGGAAGGGCGATAAGGGTCTGTCCCAGGTAAAAAAAACAGCCCCAGATCAGGAGGAGGCCGAAGACGAACTGAACCAGGGGCGCCAGCCGGCGTAAAAAACCGCTCCGGACATCGTCCTGGCGGCGGACCGATCCGAGGCAACGGGCGCAAAGCACGCACCCGGCGTGTTCGGTGATGCATTCACGACAGAAATACCGCCCACACCGGGGACAGCGGGCCACGGCCTCACGGTCGGCATGGTGAGCACAGCGCCGGAGTTCAAGGCGGCTTGCACTCATGCCGCCGCCTGTTGAAAAGGGACCCGGTCCGGGCGCTCGGTCACGGCAATCCGGCGCGGCCGCAGACTGACCAGCCCGCCCAGCCCAAGTGTCAATGTGGCGCCCAGGGTGAACAGGTTCAATCCCATCAGAGCAGGGTGGTCATGGGGAGAAAGCATGGCGAGATGTTTGAAGAGCGCCCACTGGTCCGTCATCAGTTCAGGGTGTCGGGTACAGACCCATAGGCTTACGGCGTAGCCCGATACGATTTGCAGACAGACGAACGCCAGCCCCGCCCATGTGAACCGTTTGGTGGCCGGAGGAAGATCGCTGTCGACCTGGCGTGCGAGCGCAACGAAGGTCAGAATCATGACCCCGAGGGCAAGCAGGGATGCGGACAGGCCAAAAAAAATGTTGCGGGCATAGAAATCGATGCCTGTTACAAGGGCCTGAATCACTAAACCGCCGAAAAGGGCCCGGTATATGCCCGACGAAGCCGAATTGTCGGTCGCCGGGGAGGTTGGTACGGCCTTGGTTGTAACGGCCGTATGCAGTGCGACCGATGCATCTTTTGGCAGCGGAGGGGTTGACGGGGCGGGCGGCAGATGCCCCTGGGCATCCGCAATCAGCGGGGCAATTTGATCCAGCACCCGGTTCATGCGACGCATCCGCACCAGCGCTTTGATCTTCACATTCTGAACCGCGGTGCGGATATGACAGACACAGGTCGATCCGCGATAGAGGTTGATGGCCAGCATCAATCCTGTAAGAGCACTGAATATCAGCCACAGATGGGGCATGGTGTCGCCGAGGGTGCCCACAATCAATGCCAGGATGCAGGGCAGCCCGAACAGAAAACTGTAAACGTGGTGCAGGCCGGTTTTTTGAATGATGATGGCCTGGATATCCCGATAATAAAAACGCCGATAATCCTCGCCGGCCATCGCGGTTTCGGCGCTGAGCAGATGATCCGGCCCCTGCCAGAAGGAATAATAGGCGAACAGACCGCCTGTTTTGGACAGCTTACGGTAGCGTCTTTTTTCTCGTGCCATGCGGGTGGACCTCCGGCCGGTTATGATATCGCCATGGAACAGGCAAAGAAACCCCAGCCGCCAATCTGCGAAATGGCAATCAGGGCCGCCAGAACAAACCGCACCCGCGTCCGGGGCAGCAGGCTGGACGGTGTTTTCCAATGGCGGGCCACAAGATAGAGCGTCAGCGGGGCGGTTATGCAGGTAATGAAGAAAATAAGCATGGGCCAGACGGCCAGCGCCAGCGCAATCGCATCGTAAAGGGTGCGGTGTCCGTCCAGATCCGAGATGCGCTGCTGTTTTTTTTCGGTCTCCAGGCAGCGCGGGCAGATGTGGTGACCATTGATGTCCATGTCGCAGAGCGCGCACAGGAAGCGTCCACAGGATGTGCAGACCACTGATGCCTTTTTGCGGGCGTGGTAATAACAACCCGCTGTCCGGGGCGCCTGCAGGGACGGCCCGTCCTGCCCCACAGGCTGTGGCCGCCACAGGGCGGGAAAGGTTTCAACCCTTAACGGGGTGCTGCAGCGCCGGCAGTTGAAAAACACACCGGTATTGAATTTCACCTCATCCAGAATCGACTGGCAGTTGCTGCAGGTGACGCTCACCGTTTAACCTCATTCAGTTTACCATCAGTCGGTTGCGAGCGCTCAAACGGGTAAGCCATGGTGCCTGTGTCTTGAGACGGTGCCTGGCGTAAAACGCAGAACAATTTTCTATTTCCGCACTACACGCGTGTTGCAGATGCGATCGTGCAGCGTCCTTTTTTCGCTGTCAAACGCCGCCATGATATAGCCGATACCGAGAATCAGCCCGCTCAGATATTCGGCGAAATGGCGCCCCAATGCCCGCGGGTAACTGATCGCCTCTCCATCCGGTTGCACCACCTTGAGACCGCAGGCCATTTTACCCAGGGTCGCGCCATAGCGTCCCAGGAAAAAAGTGCTGTATACCGCTGGAATACAGAGATTGATGAACTGGAGAAAAAAATTGGCCGCCAGCGGTCCTCCGGATTCATCCAATCCGTCCAGCGTCAGGCCGAAGACGGCCCCGAGAGCCATACTGACAATGGTGAGGAGCAGTGTATCGATAAATTTGGCCCCGAAGCGGACCCAGAATCCGGCATAGGCCAGAACGCCCTGAATGCGGACGCCCTCACGCAGTTTCTGGGTGAATATCGGTTTGCAGGCCGCACAGATAAGGGCATCGTCGAAGCGAATCAGGTCGTCGGGATCATACATGCGGCCGCATTCGGAACAACGGGACGATGGCTGGGTTGCGGGGGTGGTGGGCGCTGTTTCAGGCGGCGGTTCCAAATCACGTGTTTCCATTCCCAGTGGTGGTTCATCCGATGATGTGATCACGGGGGCCGGAGGCGGCGGTGGCGCACCCTTAACAAACTGCTGCAGCGGCTGCCAGTCCGCCATGCCTTCCCGCCTGACCAGGGTGTCGGTCGTAATCGCTTTGGCCTTGTAAAAGGCCTTGAGGTCGTTTGAACTGATCGGTCCGGTCTTTTTCCCGTCAACGCGGTAGAACCATTCCATCATCCTGCTCCTGATCGTTTTTGTGGTGTTGTATTGGAGCGTTCGGCCGCCTGCAATCGGTTGCCTGTTTCCAACCGATCCATGGGGGCCTCCGCTGACCTTCCTTATGGATAAATCAACAAACGGGTTTACACACGCAAAATTTGAGCCATGTATTTAGTCCGGTTTGGACGCTTCGGGGCGTTCTTCAGGCCCACAGCGGCCCTCAAAGTTTATGATAGCGGTAGTGTCGACGCCGGACCCCTTTGCCCTGCATACGGGCCGACCCGCCAGGCGGGCGCTTCGGCCTGGGTTGGCCGGGTCCTTGTGTGCGGGCCTGTCAGGCGCTGACAAAAAACGTCAAGGCCTGACACTATTTGTCAAGCGGCCCCGCATGCTTTCCATACGCCGGGGCACCTGATACCCGCCTTCACGGTGGTTTTCAGCGGTGGGTCCATGAGGCGCCGGTCGGAGAAGCCAAGCGACGCAGTTCAGTCCTGACCGTGCGAATACGGCACACGTCGTTCGAAGCACTTATGGAAAAGGATGAATTATGGAGACGGGTTAGCCGCCGGGGCCGGGCCCCGCAACCGGCCCTGCGGATTGAAGATCCAAAGGGGCGGGGGGGGGGGGGAAGAAAACGCCTGCCTCGCTTGTTAAAGCGCGCTTCCAACTCGCCTTGGAAGGCATCGAGTTTTTTCTGCTGGGGGGCGGTCAACTCCTTGCGGATTTCCGCAAAGCTCTCTGCCATGAAGGCCCGCAGTTTCTTCCGATGCTGCCGGAAATGTTCACGCGCTTCCGCGTGACGCCGATCCACAA
>JAERRP010000132.1 GCA_016735415.1 Desulfobacterales bacterium
CCTTCAAGAAGAAGGCAGAGAGCCAGACATAAATACTATAGCAGAAGAACCAGCAGCCCAAATTATATGCGCGACGACCACACATTGAACCGCATGGATCGGTCTTTTAAACAGGAGACCTTCGTAATCGATACCTGATGGCAAAATGCGTCGTCGATGACGTGGTAACCCGCGGCTTCATTCGTACGCATCCCCGTTGACCGGAGCAATAAACGCAAGAAGGTGCCAACCATGAAAAGGCGGATTTTTACCTTGATTCAGGGAACGTGTTGCGATACGCAGGTGGTGTGGCTATCGTGCCTCATTTCCCCAGCAACAGAAGAAACCTTAACAGGTCAGGCCCCTACGCCAAGGGTGAAACCGTCGCCATTCGGCTGCCATCCCTTGCAACAACGAAATTCGACAGATCGCAGGTGACCCATGGAAGACATTTTCCGCTATGTTGGAGGCAATTACCCGACCATCATCAGGCTGACGATCGAGCATCTTTATTTAGTGAGCATATCGGTGGGCGTGGCGATCCTGACCGGCGTGCCGATCGGGGTCCTCATCACCAAGGATAAAAAGCTTGCGGATGCGATTTTGTACGTCGCCTCGGTAATCATCACCATCCCCTCGGTGGCCATGTTTGGTCTGATGATCCCCTTATTGTCTTTGATCAACCGCGGGATTGGCTTCTGGCCGGCCGCCATCGCCATCTTCCTGTATTCCCAGCTGCCCATCATTCGCAATACATATACCGCCATCAATAATATTGACCCGGCCCTCCGTGAAGCGGCCAGGGGTATGGGCATGAGTGATTGGCAGCGTCTATCGCAAGTCGAAATTCCCCTGGCCGTTCCCGTTATCATGGCCGGGGTCCGAATGGCGGTGGTCATGAACATCGCCGTGGCGACGATTGCGGTGTACATCGGTGCGGGGGGACTGGGCACCATTATCAATGAGGGCATTACCGGGACCAACAGCATCAAACTGATCGTTGGTGCGGTCGCGGTTTCCCTCCTGGCGATCATCGCGGATTATCTCTTTTTATTTATTCAAAAATTACTGACACCCAAAGGTTTGCGTGGAGCGACGTCATGATTCGACTTGAAAATTTGACCAAGCATTTTGAAGTCCTGGGGAAAGAGCCCATCATTGCGGCCAATAACATTTCCATGGAAGTCGGCAAAGGGGAGATCTGTATCTTACTGGGGCCGTCGGGGTGCGGCAAAACCACGGCCTTGAAAATGATCAACAAACTGATCCCCAAGACCTCCGGAAAGGTCTATATCGACGACAAGGATACGGATGATCTGGATCCCATCACATTGCGGCGTGAAATCGGCTATGTCATTCAGCAAATCGGCCTGTTCCCCAATATGACCATTGAAGAAAACATCTGCGTGGTGCCGGACCTGCTTAAATGGGACAAGAAAAAAAGCCGCCAGAAGGCCCGCGAGTTGATGGAGATGGTCAACCTCGAATCCAATATTTTTCTAAAGCGCTATCCTCGCGAACTTTCCGGCGGGCAACAGCAGCGGATCGGCGTGATCCGCGCACTGGCCGCTGATCCGCCCGTGATGCTGATGGATGAGCCTTTTGGCGCCATCGATCCCATCAACCGCGAAGTGATTCAGGACGAATTTCTGAAGATGAACGCGAACCTGGGCAAAACCGTCCTGTTTGTCAGCCATGACATCGATGAAGCCGTCAAAATGGGAGACAAAATTGCCATTTTCCGCGAGGGCGTTCTCGAGCAGTGCGATACGCCCGATGAAATCCTCGCAAATCCGGCCAACCAGTTTATCAGAGATTTTGTCGGTACGGACCGCGCCTTGAAGCGCCTCAAGCTCATCAGCGTCGGCGACGCGATTATGCCGTTTCGGATGGCGGTCAAACTCGACGACTCCCTAGACAGGGCGGCTAAAAAGATGCGCGACCGCAACGCTCACATCGCCGTGGTGGTCGGCCCGCGAGGTCGGGCCCGGGGTTACATAACCAAAGAAGAAATCAAGGGGGATACCAGCGGTGCGATCAGTGAATACATCGATCCGATACCCGGCACGATCCATGAAAATGACAGCCTGCACGACGCCGTATCCCAGATGTATGCGCACGCATGCGATTGGCTGCCGGTGGTGGATGACGAAGGTGCCTACAAAGGCTACACCACCCGACACCTCATTGCCAGCCTTCTCGGTGAAGCCCCCCGCAAGCGCGGCGACAAAATTACTTAGGATGGAGCTATGAATTACATCATCGAGCTCATTAGAAGAAGCAAGACGTTCTTTCTTTACATCCTGCTGGGGCTGTTGTTTCTGTTCGGTGTCTTTTCGGAATCGACCGGTTTGATTCAGGAGTTTGTTGATACCTACGAGGATTGGATCTATCTGCTCCGGCAAACAGCAGTGATCGTTTTTTCCTCCGGGATCACGGCGTCGCTGTTGGGAATCGCTGCCGGCATCCTGATGACAAGACCCTGGTTCCAGCGGTATGCGGAATTGTTTTCCCAGAGCTTCAATATTCTCTCGGCCGTCCCCACTCTGGCGATTCTGGCGATCATCATGACCTTGACCGGGCTGGGTTTCAAATCAGCCTTCATCGGTCTGGTCACCGTCACAATTTTGCCTGTGGTCCGAAACACGTTCCAGGGGATCTGTGAAGTCCCGGAACACATGATCGAGGCGGCACGCGGTCAGGGGATGACTGATCAACAGATTTTGTGGAAAGTCCAGATCCCCAATGCGCTTTACGTCATCACCGCGGGCATTCGAACAGGTTTTGCCCTGAATGTCGGCACCAGCCCCTTGATTACCCTGATTGCCGCCGACAGTTTGGGCGAGTACATCTTCACCGGCATTCAACTCAGTGAGTTCAACTCTCTGTTGATCGGTTCGCTATCGGTGGCCGCATTGGCAATTGGGACGGATTTTGTATTGTCCAAACTGCAGTACTGGTTGCTACCCAAAGGCGTTAACCCGCAACGGTTTGCGCAATAATAACTTTCATGGAGGAGGAAATGACTTTGAAAAATGCATTTAAAAATTTAAGTGTCGTTGCGATTATGCTCATCACCTTTTTTACCGTGCAAACGGCATCGGCGGCTTCTGTCGTTGTCGGCGGCAAGGGGTTTACCGAACAACTTCTCCTGGCTGAAATCACGGGTCAATATTTGACCGCCAAGGGATACACGGTCGAACTCAAAACCGGAATGGGTACTTCCCTGGTAAGAAAAGCCCTGGAAAACAAGCAGGTCGACCTGTATTGGGAATACACGGGTACGGCTTTTCTGACTTTCCACAAAAATAAGTTTGCCAATCAGCCGGCGGACGAGATCTATGCGGCGGTCAAAGCTAAAGATGCGAAAATCGGTATTGTCTGGCTGAAGGCCTCGGCCGCAAACAACACCTATGCTCTGGCGGTCCGCCAGGCCGAC
>JAERRP010000904.1 GCA_016735415.1 Desulfobacterales bacterium
TCCACGTCTTTCCGGCGCTGCGCCAGCCCCGCTTTTTCGAGCCGGGCCAGTACGCCGGTCATCGTGGCGCTGTCCAGCCGGATACGCTTTCCCAGTTCCGTCGCGGTAAGGCTGTCCTCTTCGTGCAGAAAGACTATCACCATTCCCTGGACGGCCGTGAGTTTGAACGGCGCCAGCCGGGTTTTCCAGAACCGGCCGGCCATCTGGTTGGCCTTGGCCAGGCGGAAAAAGATACTCTCTTCCGGTTTCATCGGCAGCGTTCCCCGGATCCTGCGGCAATTGGGTCAGGCCAGCGCTTCGAACACGATCTTGTGTTCCACCAGATGCATGGACTTGATGCGGCCCTTAACGATTTTCTGTTCGTTGAATATGTTGATCAAGCGGTATTGATTGTCCGCTTCCGGCTCGATCACGTCGACGGATTCGAGAATCAGTTCTTCCTGACCGGCATTGTAGAGATAGGCATTCGCTTCACACATGATGCAACACCTCCGCGATTATTTTTTCGACGATTGACTGGACCATGTGGGGCAGGGGCTCGGTTCCCACGCACACGATCGTGATGTTTTCATGAAAAAGGGGCAGCAGTATTTTGGGCGCCGGACTGGATGTGATGGCCGCCGCCATGGCAGGGGTCACTTCGCCCAGCATGGCATTGGCCCAGGTCACCGCAATCGTGCCGATGATCAAATCGGCCTGTGCGACCGTATGGACGATGGCGTTCTCACCCGAAGCCCCGCGATTGGCGCCGGCTTTCATCATTTGCGACGTGGCAATGCCATTGGTACCCAGCGACATTAGGTAGTAGCCTTCGCCATGGACCTCCCGGAGGCGTTTAATCAGGTTGGCGCCAATGCCGCCGCCTTGTCCGTCGATGATACAAATCCGCTTCCTGTCCACAAGTCCATCTCCCAATAAAAAAACCACGAGCGACACCGGCCTTTCGAGGCCGTGCGGGGTCCTTCGTGGCGTACAGCGTGATGCGGGACAACGCGTCGGCCTTCGTGGCCGAATCCTGTCTGTCTTCTAGGCCAAAAGCGGTCGTTTGTCAAATGGCCCCGCGCGCCGCCGCCGGTACTTGTTTTCAGGTCCGCCGGCTGAAAGCGCCCGATGCGGTGCCGGCCGTCATCGCGCCGGCGTCCATCCCGGCCACCGGGGACCGTCCCTAAATCGTCCGGGGCCGATGGGATCGCTCTATCGGCGCAGAATCATCGGGCCCAGCGGCCGGCCGCCGAAAAGGTGCATGTGCAGATGAAATATTTCCTGGCCGCCGTCGCGGTTGCAGTTGATCAGCAGGCGGTAGCCGTTTTCGGCCACGCCTTCATCGGCGGCAATTTTTTTAGCGGCCGTGAACAACTTGCCGATGAGCACTTCATCCGTCTCCTCGATATCATTGACGGTGGGGATCTCCCTGTTGGGAACGATCAGAATATGAACCGGCGCCTGGGGGTTGACGTCGCGAAAAGCGGTCAGGTGGTCATCCTGATAGACAATATCCGCCGGAATTTCTTTCTGAATGATTTTGGTAAAGAGCGTGGCCATCTTCAGACTCCTTCGCTGCGGGGGTGAATGGGAAGATCGAAAGGATTTATCTGTCCTATCAAAAAGGCCGGCCGATGCCAAGTCCGGTGGCTCCTCCCCCCTGATGGTGCCTGAGGGCACGCCGGGAGCGCTTTAAACGCAACGCGATAATGCTTCCAAACCTGGATATTCAGGCACGGATGATTACCATTTCGGAAGGCAGGCGTCGCCAAGCCCATATCCGTTCTCGATACTACCCAGCAATATTCATAGGAGGCTGCCGAAGATGGTAAAGCACCGCCATCCAGGAAGAAAAGATCAAGCGGTCCGATTCCTTCTAACCGGCCTGACGGTCGCCCTGTGGGGGATCATGGCCCTTGGCGTACCCCCGGCCCTGGCCCGGGACTGGGCCATCCAGCGTGAGGCCATGGTGGCGGAGATCCGCGCCGATGTGATCGCCACCCGCGCTTACATCGGCAGGGGTTCCCTTCAGTCCGGGGTGCTCGCGGTTCTGGGGCGCGTACCGCGACACGCTTTCGTGCCGGACGCGGTCCGGCCATCGGCCTATGCGAACCGGCCCCTGCCCATCGGGCATGGGCAGACGATTTCCCAGCCCTATATCGTGGCGCTCATGACCGACCTGCTGGAACCCGGCCCCGAGGACACGATTCTGGAAGTGGGCACCGGTTCCGGCTACCAGGCGGCCGTGCTGGCCGAACTCGCGGGGCGCATCCATACCATCGAAATCATCCCTGAACTTGCGCGCCAGGCCGAGGTACGCTTCAAACGCCTTGGGTATGACCGCATCCAGGTCCGCCAGGGAGACGGTTATTTCGGCTGGCCCGATGCCGGCCCCTTCGACGGCATCATCGTCACCGCGGCCGCCGACCATGTTCCCCCGCCCCTCGTGCGTCAGCTCAAGAAGGGCGGCCGGATGGTCATCCCGGTCGGCCATCGCTTCAGTGTCCAGCAGTTGCTGCTCATCACGAAAGATCGCGAGGGGAAGCTGAAAACGCGGCAGATCCTGCCGGTGCGTTTCGTTCCCCTGACCGGCGATCACTGATCCGGAACCCTCCATGCCAGGACCCTCGCATACGGCCCCGTCGATGCCTCCCCTGGCGGCGGTGGGCGTGCTTTCGGCCGCGGTGCTCTCCTATGAAATTCTCCTCATGCGTCTTTTTGCCATCGTTCACTGGCACCACTTCGCTTTTATGATGATCAGTATTGCGCTTCTGGGTTACGGGGCCAGTGGAACGTTTTTAATGCTGTTGCCGTCTCTCGGGGCCGGTCACCTGCGGTCGTTGTTTCTGGCGGGAGCGGCCGGGTTCAGCGTGGCCTGCGTGGTCTGCTTTGTCGCCGCTCAGCATTTGCCTTTCAATGCCCTGGAGGTTTTCTGGGATCCCCGACAATGGGGATACCTGGCCGGCGTTTATGGATTGCTCTTTCTGCCTTTTTTTTCGGCGGCCACCGCTATCGGAGCGGTGCTTCGGTTCGGCGGCCCGAGGATTCCGCAGATTTACGCCGCCGATTTGTGCGGGGCCGGTATCGGGGCCTGTATGGCGGCCGGAATCCTATTCCGCCTTCCGCCGCTGGTGGCCCTGGTGGTTGTGGCCGCCGCCGGGGCCGCCGCTGCCCTGGTCGCGGCGTTTTACTGGAAGACTCGGTGGCGCCGACGGCTGACCGTGACCGCGGCTGGCTGGCTGGTTCTGACAGGCCTCGGGGCCGCGCAATGGGAAACCCTGTCGATCAACGCCTA
>JAERRP010000039.1 GCA_016735415.1 Desulfobacterales bacterium
GGCCGAATAGACCGGCCCGAAGGGAGATGCGAGGGCCCCTCGAAAGCTTCGGCCCTAACCAGCACTGGCCCGGCGTCAGGTGGATTGATAGCTGCCCGCGGCAGGGCACTTGCCTGAGCCCCCCCCATGTTTTTCTGATAGAATTACCCCCTGCAAAGCGTGGTCATCTCAATGATTGAGGCCGTTAGATACCCCAAAACCTTTCAGTGAAAGGTTTTTCATTGCTTTTCCATAATATTTATTCTAAAGCGAGAATATTACGGTTTGAATCAATCCCTTTTCAACTTCAACCCGGTGAAGGAGGAACAGTGACTAAAGCAGACTTAATTGAGAAAATGGCTAAAGATGCGGGTATTTCAAAGGTTGCGGCCAAGGCTGCGCTGGAATCATTTATTGACGGCGTTACCAAAGGGCTTAAGAAACGCAACAGCCGCGTGACCCTGGTGGGTTTTGGGACCTTCAAGAAAGTCTATCGCAAGACCCGCATGGGACGTAATCCTCAGACCGGTGAAAAGATCAAGATCAAGGGCCGGAATGCCGTTACTTTCAAGGCCGGGAAAAATCTCATCTAGATCAAGATTTTTCCAGTCACGTTTCTTGAACTACAAAACGGGATGAATCGATTCTTCAGATTTATCCCGTTTTGTTTTCAGGGCCTCCCAAACCCCATGACCGCGCGTCGTTTCGAACGCGGTCGTCCCTGAGTGGCTTTCTGGTCGCCATAACTTCAAAAAACCACTCATCAATATTCCCCTGGATTAATAAAGCATTTACATCGCTGATTTCAGGTCCTACCTTGGCTCGTCGTGATTTTATTGAGATGACGTTTGCCAGTGATAAACCCACCGCGGTAAGGATACAGCGTGTTGTGGTTTTGCGCCCGCATTCAACCGGGCATATAAGGAGGTATTCTATGAAACAGCTTGCTTCACTGTTGTTGATACTGCTCATGGCATCCACGGCCGGGGCCGCCGGCAAGACCGTTTTGTATGATGTTAACGGAGCGTCTTACGAAGGCTATTTTGTCAGCCCTTCCGCCAGGGCGCCCCTGGTGCTGCTGATCCACGACTGGGACGGTCTGACCGACTATGAAGTCAAACGGGCCGACATGCTGGCTGAAATGGGGTATGCGGTGTTTGCGGCCGATTTGTTCGGTGCCGGCGTTAGGCCCACCGAAGTCAAGGATAAACGCCAGCACACCGGTGAATTGTACAAAGACCGCGCCAGGATGCGCACACTTCTTCAGGCCGCTCTGAAACAGGCGGGTGCCGAAGGTGCCGACACCCGCAAGGCTGTGGCCATGGGATACTGCTTCGGCGGCGCGGCCGTACTCGAATTCGCCCGCTCGGGGGCCGATTTGAAAGGCTTTGTCACCTTCCACGGGGGCTTGAAAACGCCGGAAGGACAGGACTATTCCCAAACGAAGGGGACGCTGCTCATTATGCATGGCACGGCCGACAAGAACATCAGCATGGGTCAGTTCGCCGCGCTGGCCGATGAACTGGAGGCCAGGGGCGTGGCGCACGAAATGATTACCTACAGCGGCGCCCCGCATGCCTTTACAGTTTTTGGCGCCGGCCGTTACCGCGAAGATGCGGACAAGAAATCGTGGAAACGTTTTACGGAATTTCTGGCCGAGACGCTTGACTGATCGCCCCCCGCGATCCGTGATATCACGGCATGGGACCGGAAGACGGATAACAACGACACAGACTCTGGAATAGGGATCGATGAAAGAACTGCTCGACATCTTTCCGGCCGTGATCCGGATACTGCTTGTTTTTACCCTGATCCTGCTGCTGATCAAACGCAAATGGTCTCTGGGGAATGCTTTCCTGACCGGTTCCGTGGCCCTGGGGCTGATCTTCGGGATGGGGTTGTCGGCCATCGTGCGGGCCATTGCAATGGCCCTGGTGGACCCCAAAACCATGAGCCTGGCCGCTATCGTCAGCCTGATCCTGGTGCTCAGCCACAGCCTGGAGAAATCCGGGCAGATGGCACGTCTTCTCGAAGCCTACAAGGGGCTGGTGCGCCGGCCGCAGTTGAACCTGGTGATTTTCCCGGCCCTGATCGGGCTGTTGCCCATGCCCGGGGGCGCTATCTTTTCAGCCCCCATGGTTAAAAACCTGGGT
>JAERRP010000902.1 GCA_016735415.1 Desulfobacterales bacterium
GGGCCATGTGCGGGTTTGCGGTGATGATGACGCTAGATGTCGCCCTCGGCTAGAATCGCGCGATCAGGGGGTAGGTTTGGGATTGCGGGCAAGGCCGCAGTCATTTGGCCCCCGCAGGCGTAGCCCGGCTACGTCGAGGAGGGCCAAAAGGGCGAGAACGCCGCCCGGGGCCCAAAGATGCCTCCTGATCGCGTGATTCTAGCCGAGGGCGACATCTAGCGTCATCATCACCGCAAACCCGCACATGGCCCCCATGGTGGCGGCATCCGTATTTTTTCCGAGTTGGGATTCCGGAATCAACTCCTCCACGACCACGTAGATCATGGCGCCGGCCGCAAAGGCCAGGGCATACGGCAGGATCGGTCGCATCATGATGACGGCCAAGGCTCCCAGCACGCCGGCCACCGGTTCCACGGCTCCGGAGAGCTGGCCATACCAGAAGCATTTGCGCCGCGAGAGACCTTCCCTGCGCAGGGGCACCGAAACGGCGGCCCCTTCGGGAAAATTCTGGATTCCGATACCCAGCGCCAGGGCGACGGCCCCGGCCAGTGTGGCGGAGGGCAGATCGGCCGCCAGGGCACCGAAGGCCACGCCCACGGCCAATCCTTCGGGGATGTTGTGCAGGGTGATGGCCAGCACGAGCAGCACACTGCGGTGCCAGTTGGTTTTAATGCCCTCGGCTTCTTCCATGGGGAAACCGAGGTGAAGATGCGGCAGCACTTTGTCGGCGGACCAAAGGAAAATGCCCCCGGTCAGAAACCCCACCGTGGCCGGGACCCAGGCCGGAAGGTCTCCGGATGCTTCGGCCATCTCGATGGCCGGGGCCAATAGCGACCAATAGCTGGCCGCAATCATCACGCCGGCGGCAAAGCCGAGCATGGCATCCATCAGTTTGCGGTTGATGGTTTTGAAAAAGAAGACCAGCGCCGCCCCTGCCGCCGTAACAAACCAGGTGAAAAGGGTGGCGCACAGCGCCTGCCAGACCGGATTGAGATTGATGAACCATTGTGTCACGATGGATTGCTCCCGCGCTGCGCGAACCCTAAGTTGGTTGTCGCTCGTATCGATTCTGGAAAGACACTAGACAATAAACCCATCGATGTCAATTCACACGCAGGCCTCAGAAGCGGTTAATGTGGTTTTGGGGACTTGTTTCGCCCGGGCTCAGATGCTTTTAACACCCTGATAAAAGTTCGGCGATCAGGCGGGAGATGTTGTCGGGCCGCGCGCATGGACCGCCATCATCCGCCGACACCGACCGGAAGGGTCAAAATGGGGCCGGTTTGGGGGATTTCGCCGGCCTGAAGTGTCAACAGCAGCGAAAGCAGGGCAAACGTTTTGCGTGATTCCCTGTCATTATCCGCTATGTAAAACCAGGCATTCCGAAACGGTACGGCGATGAATGCGTCCCCCGGCCGGGTCCCTGAAGATTGAATACGGATTAAATCCCGGGTGACCGCATCCCAATTAAACGTCTGCTTGTCTTCCAACCGCGTAATGGTCACCACTTCATTGCGAACATCCTTATCCGGAACTTCGATACTTTGAGATAGATAGAACATTGTGCCGGTGATGGGTCGTGTGGCAATGGCCAGGGTACGCCCGCCGCCGCTGACCGCGTTGGTCAGAAGATAATAGGGCGCCTTGGGGTCGAGCCCCAGGTCCTCGAAGAACCGAATCACGTCTTCATCGTTTCTGATGCGCGGGTCGATCGCGAGTTGAACCCGAACTTTTTCCTCGCCGTCAGAACGACCAATGGAAAGATACCCGTCTTGATCAAGCCGTTTTAATGTCCGGGCAATGCGCTGGAATTTTTTATATTGCGGCGGCTTTGCAGGCGTCGGTCCGGCCGCTTCTTCCGCATTCGGTATACCGTTGATCGATTGGACGCAAATGCGCAGGATCCGGTCCAGATCCCACCCGGCCTGATAAAGCAGGCTGATGGTTTGAAGATTTACCGGTGTCATAAGTTTATGGGCAAAACGCTCACCGCCCAGCGGTGTATAGGTGATCGTGGGACGTTCGGTATATTGAAGATCAAACATCTTGTAATTGTAGGAATTGCGGCCTTTCTGAATGTTGGTACTCATATTGCTGGACACGCTGAAGCTTGGGGAGGTTGAAATGCTGGTCACCTCAAGGAAGAAAGGCATTTCATTGTATCTCAGGCGAACGAGGTTCAGCAGAAGCTCGCGGTTGTCCGTGCGCTGAAGCGCTAAGTTGTAGCCGGCGCGTCCCACCTGAAGGGATTGCGGTCCGATACTCTCGCAAGCGCTGAGCAGCAGCGACAGACATAGTGCCATTAAGGCGGGCATTAGCGATTTCGCCATGAACTTCATTACGCTTTCGTAACCCATAAGATTTGGTGCCGTCAACCCGTGTGTCGGCGTCAAATGATACCCCGGGCCGAAATCCTTCGAGGACAACATCCGCCCGCGCGACCGGTCCAAAAAAGATACGACGCCCTTCGGGATGCTTCAGGTCGAGCGCCATATGTTTCTTGTTGCGGCTGATGGTGGTGACCATCAGCCTTTCGGCCCGGTAGCGCGGGTTTTCGATATTGATCACGCGGGCGCCGTGGTCCGCCAGAACCGTGGCGCAATAAGGACCGGGCAGCAGGCGTGAAAGATCAATGACGGTGATGCCCGCAGGTGCGCCGCGGCTTTCCATGCAGAACGCCTTAAAATTCTCATCTGCGTTTATCTGCGAAAATTAGCGGCCAATTAAAAAAAGCCTTCGGCGATGACCCGGCGGGCGGCTTTTTCCAGGACATGCACGCCGAAAATAAGCATCTTGAAGCGTTCGTCCTGGGTCTGGCCATGAAAGTAGCGATAGTAGATCTGCTGGGCGATGACGGCCAGGCGGAAAAGACCGAAACAGGAATAAAAGGCGAAATCTTCGGTGGCGCGTTCCGACATCCGTGCGTAGGATTCCACGAGTTCACGGCGGGTGAGCATGCCGGCGAGATGGGTTGGCATGAGGCGCAACAACTGGAATTCCTCCGGGTCATCGGCCTGGATCCAGTAGGCCAGACTGTTGCCCAGGTCCATCAGGGGATCGCCGATGGTGGCCATTTCCCAGTCCAGCACACCAATGATCTTGAGGGGATCGTTTTCATCCAGGACCACATTGTCGAAACGAAAATCGTTATGAATAATCGCCGGGCGGGAAGGGTCCGGCGGCATGTGGGTGGCCAGCCAGTCCATAACGCCTTCGAACCCGGGGGCATCCGCGGTGCGGGCGTTGCGGTAGCGTCGGCTCCAGCCGCGCACCTGCCGCTCCGCATAGCCCTGCGGTTTTCCCAGATTTTGGAGACCGGCGGCCGCGTAGTCGATCTGGTGCAGGGTTGTGAAAATTTCCACGAAACGATGGCAAAGCCGGCGGCAATCCCGGGGAGGCAAGTGCAGATCTTCCGGGAGGTTTTTACGCAGGATAATGCCGCGGATGCGTTCCATGACATAAAAAGGACTGCCGATGAGCGTGCGCTCGTCCGTGTAAAACAATGGTTCGGGGCAGAAGTCAAAATAGGGTTTCAGGGCCTTGAGGACCTTGTACTCGCGTTGCATGTCATGGGCCGTTTCGGCTTTGGTGCCTGCCGGCGGCCGTCGCAGTACCAGATCACGGTTGCCGAAGCGCAACAGATAAGTAAGGTTCGAAAAACCGCTGGGGAACTGGTGAATGGCCAGTGGTCCCTGCAGGCCGGGAATCCGGCGGGTGAGGTAGGCTTCCAGCGGTTCGACCTCCAGTTCCTCACCCGTTCGAACGGGCCCGGCCCGGTCGGTTCGTTTCATTTTTGATCGGCTCCTTTTAATGGCTGTTGAAAACGACGAGGCCTGGCTTTTAGGCTGTTATAATTCGGCTCGAAATGTTGATTCAATGCCCATGTAAACACCGCTTTGTCTCTCATTTGACCTTGCCTCAACCGCGTTCGTGACACTTTTCAAGACCCTGTTGGCCGGTGCGATGGAAC
>JAERRP010000652.1 GCA_016735415.1 Desulfobacterales bacterium
CCAAGGCCGCAGCGATTTTGAAACCGCAGGCGTAGCCAGGCTACGTCGAGGATTTCAAAAGAGCGAGAACGCTGGCCTGGGCCGAAAGATGCCTTTTGTGGATGGGCACTGAACGGCGGGAGCGAGAGGATGCCGGAACTGCCCGAAGTGCAAACCATTGTGAACGATTTGATCGCCGCCGATCTGATCGGTCGCCGGATTACGGCCATTACCGTCCGCTGGCCGGGTGTCATCGACCGCCTGCCGGCCGGTACTTTCCGGCGGCGCCTGACCGGCGGCCGCATCCGGGCCGTCTACCGGCGTGCCAAATTCATCGTCTGGCAAGTGGACGACCATCAACGTGTTCTGATTCATCTGCGCATGACCGGTCGTTTCCATTTTGCAGCGCCACGAAGCCGCTATGCCAAACATGAACATCTATCCTTCCACCTGGATGACGGGCGTCAGTTGCGCTATCACGATACGCGCAAATTCGGACGTTTTTATTTACCGGAAGATCCCGATGCCATGCTCACGCGGTTGGGCCCGGAACCCCTGGCGCCTGGATTTAGCGCCCGGCGTTTGGGCCAGTGCCTCACCTCCCGGCGACGGATGCTGAAGCCCCTGCTGCTGGACCAGCAATGTATCGCCGGTCTGGGCAACATTTACGTGGATGAGGCCCTGTGGGACGCGGGCCTGCATCCCATGCGGACGGCGGATTCTCTCCGTGAAAACGATATCCGCCGCCTGCACCGGGCCATCCGCAAAGTCCTGCGACGCGGACTCCGCAACCTCGGCACCACCCTGGGCAGCGGTGAGACGACCTTCTACTCCCTGGCGCGCAACCGGGGCCGAAACAGGGACCAGTTGAAAGTCTTCCGCCGCACCGGGGAACCCTGTCGCCGCTGCCGGCAGCCGATCAAACGGTTGGTTGTCGGACAACGCAGCACCCACATTTGCCCAACCTGCCAGCCGCTTTAGACCAACCCGCCAACCCGATGCACGGAGGCCGTATGAACGAAATGATCCCTGAACCGGAAACCTATTTCAGTCGTCTGGTGCCTGACCGCAGCGATCTTCTGAAACGACTCGAGGCCGAAGCCGGGGCGGAGTCCATCCCCATCATCGGTCCGGTGGTGGGCGAACTGCTGTACATTCTGACCCGCATCAGCCGGCCGCAGAAGGTTCTGGAACTGGGGACCGCGACCGGGTATTCGGCCATTTACCTGGCAGCGGCCTGCCGGGAAGTCGGCGGGCGGCTCGTGACCCTGGAATACGACCCGCAAATGGCCCGCCGGGCGCAAGCGCACCTGAAGGAAGCGGGGCTGAGCGCGTGGGCCACCATCGCGTGTACCGACGCCCTGGAAATGCTGGCGCAAACAACGGATCAGTATGATCTGGTTTTCATGGATATTGAAAAGGAGGATTATGCCAGGGCTTTGCCACAATGCCGGCGGGTCCTCACACAGGGCGGCCTGCTGGTGGCCGACAACGTGGGGTTTAAGGACGCCGACCCTTTCAACCTGGCCATTGCCGCGGACCCGGCCTGGCGCCCGGTCAACTTATATGCGCTCCTGCCCGGGCACTCGCCGCTTTATGACGGTCTCTGCCTGGCGGTTCCGACTTGACAGCCACGGCACCGACCGGTGTATAGGTGTACCTTCCGGCATCTTGAACGCATGCACCGCACGCGGCACTGTGAACGCGGTGATCCCTTGGTCTAACGCTTTAGCCTTAAGGAGGTTTGCCATGAAGAAATGGTTCCCGATGATTCTGGCCGTGATACTCGGATTGTCGCTCACGCCCGTTAATGCCGCCACGCCCTCCGACACCCTGGTGATGGCCTGGCAGTTTGACGACATTATCACCCTGGACCCCGCCGAAATATTCGAGTTCTCCGGCGCGGAGTATGCCGGCAACACGTATGACCGCCTGATCGGCTATGAGGTGGACGATGTCAGCAAGATATACGGTGTCGTGGCCGAAAGCTGGGACGTGTCGGCGGACAGCAAAACCTATACCTTCAAAATCCGCAAGGGCATCAAATTCGCCTCCGGCAACCCCCTGACCGCCGAAGACGTGGCCTTCTCCCTGCAGCGCACGGTTATACTGGATAAATCGCCCGCCTTTATCCTGGGGCAGTTCGGCTTTACGGCCGACAACGTGCGCGACCGCATCCGGGCCGTCGATGCGAACACCGTCACCATCGAAACCGACCAGGCCTACGCCCCGACATTTGTGCTCTATTGTCTGACCGCCACGGTGGGTTCGGTGGTGGACAAGAAGGTCGTCATGGCCCATGAAGCCAACGGCGATCTGGGCCACGCCTGGCTGCGCACCCATCACGCCGGTTCCGGACCGTTTAAACTGGACAAATGGAAGGCCAGCGAGCTTCTGACCCTGGACGGCAACGCCGCTTACTGGGATGGCGCCCCGACGATGAAACGCGTGATCATCCGCCACATCCCCGAGCAGGCCACCCAGCGGCTTCTGTTGGAAAAAGGCGACGTCGATATTGCCCGCAATCTGGGCCCCGATCAGATCAAAGGCCTGGAAGGCAATCAGGACATTCGCATCCAGTCCTCGCCCAAAGGGGGTATTTTCTATCTGGGGCTCAATCAGAAGCATGAAGCCCTGCAAAAACCCCAGGTCCGCCAAGCCTTGAAATACCTGGTCGACTACGACGGCATCGCCGCGACGATTCTCAAAGGCACGATGGTACCCCACCAGGCCTTTCTGCCCACAGGATTTCTGGGCGCCCTGGAGGATAAACCCTTCAAGCTGGATACTGCCAAAGCCAAAAAGCTGCTGGCCGAAGCCGGCTACTCCGATGGCCTGACCCTGACCATGGATACCCGCAACAATTTCCCGACCCTGGACATGGCCCAGGCCATCCAGGCCACTTTCGCCCAGGGGGGCGTCAAACTGGAAATCCTGCCCATGGACGGTAAACAGGCCCTCACCAAGTACCGGGCCCGCAACCACGATGTTTACATCGGCCGCTGGGGACCGGATTACCAGGACCCCCACACCAATGCCGACACCTTTGCCAAAAACATCGACAACTCGGACCAGGCCAAGGCCAAGCCCCTGGCCTGGCGTAATGCCTGGGACATTCCCGAAATGAGCAAGAAAACGGACGCCGCCGCCAAAGAAAAGGATCCCCAGAAACGCGCCCAGATGTACCTGGAAATCCAGCGCGAGCATCAGGCCACCTCGCCTTTTATCATCATGTTCCAGGATATCGAGGTCGCAGCGGAAAGATCGAATGTACAGGGGTTCGTTTTAGGTCCCAGTTTCGACAGTAATTTTTACCGGGGTGTCACCAAATAGCCCATGGGGTTCAGCGCCCGAAATGCCGTACAGGGCAGCAACGTCTGGCGCTACAGCGGCAAAGTCACAGCCCTGGGCGCCTCGGTGGCCCTGACGTTTCTGGGGCTTTTGTTCGTCACCTTTCTGATTGGCCGGGTGGTGCCCATCGACCCGGTCCTGGCCGCCGTGGGCGATCGCGCCCCGGCGGAAGTCTACGAACGGGTGCGGGTCGAACTGGGCCTGCACCTGCCCCTGTACCAGCAGTTCTTCCTCTACATCGCCAAGGTATTGCAGGGTGATCTCGGGAACTCCGTTCTCACCGCCCAGCCGGTGGCGTCCGATATTCTGCGGGTTTTCCCGGCCACGCTCGAGCTGGCCAGCGTCGCCACCCTGTTCGGGATTCTCCTGGGCATTCCCATGGGCGTCATGGCGGCCGTGCATCAGGGCCGCTGGCCCGATCAGATCCTTCGGGTGGTGGGGCTTTTCGGCTATTCCATCCCGGTCTTCTGGCTTGGCCTGATGGGCCTCCTGCTGTTCTACGGCCGCCTGGACTGGGTGCCGGGCCCCGGACGGCTGGACGTGTTTTACGAAGGTGTCCTGGATCCGTTCACCGGGGTCATTCTGATTGACAGCGCCCTGGCCGGCGAGTGGGTCATCTTCCGCAATGCCCTGGCCCACATGGTCCTGCCGGCCGGCATCCTCGGCTACTACAGCCTGGCCTATATCAGCCGCATGACCCGCAGCTTCATGCTGGAGCAACTGCACCAGGAATACATCACCACGGCACGAGTCAAAGGCGCCAGCGAACGCGCCGTCATCTGGCGCCATGCCCTGGGCAATGTCCGGATCCCCCTGGTGACGGTCATCGCCCTGAGCTACGGTAATCTGCTGGAGGGATCGGTGCTGACCGAAACGGTATTTGCCTGGCCGGGCCTGGGGTTTTATCTGACCAAGTCTCTGCTGAGCGCCGACATGAATGCCGTCCTGGGCAGCACCATCGTGGTCGGCGCTGTTTTCATCGGCATCAACATGCTTTCGGACTTTCTCTATCAACTCATGGATCCACGCGCACGATGACAATCGCGTCAACCCGCCGCATATATGCCGGCCGCGCCCGAAGCTTTCGAAACTGGCTGCTGTCCAGCGCCCCCCAATCCCGCCGCCAGGCAAGGATGGGAAGGGTCTATCTGGCCTGGGTCACATTCAGCGAAAATCGCCTGGCTGTTGTCGGGCTGGGCATTATAACCCTGCTATTGGCCGTGGCCGCGTTGGCACCGCTGCTGGCACCTTATCCCCCCAACGCTCCCGACCTGACCCATCGTCTGGCTCCCATGAGCGCTGCTCACTGGCTGGGAACCGACTAACTCGGCCGCGATATCCTCTCCCGCATTATTTACGGATCGCGCCTGACCCTGTACGTGGTTGGACTGGTGGCCATCATCGCCGCTCCGCTGGGGCTCCTGGTCGGCACCGTCTCCGGCTATGCCGGGGGGCTCCTGGACGCGGCCCTGATGCGCATCACGGATATCTTCCTGGCTTTTCCCAAACTGATTCTGGCCCTGGCCTTCGTGTCGGCCCTGGGGCCGGGAATCGAAAATGCCATTATCGCCATCGCCATCACGGCCTGGCCACCCTACGCCCGCATCGCCCGGGCCGAAACCATCACGATCCGCAATACTGACTTCATCAAGGCCGCCCGGCTCCAGGGCGCCGGCCCGGCCCGGCTGGTCTGGGGGCATGTGGTCCCGCTGTGCCTGTCTTCGCTGATCGTACGCGTCACTCTGGACATGGCCGGCATCATATTGACCGCGGCCGGTCTGGGGTTTCTCGGTCTGGGGGCCCAGCCGCCCCTGCCGGAATGGGGGGCCATGATCTCCAGCGGGCGCAAATTCATGCTGGATCAGTGGTGGGTGGCGGCCATGCCGGGGGTAGCCATCTTTATTGTCAGCCTGGGCTTCAATCTTTTGGGCGACGGGCTGCGGGATGTTCTCGATCCCAAAGCGGAGGGCCGCTGAATGGACCCCCTGCTCGAAGTGGACCGTCTGCAGGTGACGTTCCGATCCCCGAAGGAAACGGTCCGCGCGGTCCGCGGTGTCAGCTTTTCCATGGGACGCGAAAAGCTGGGCATCGTCGGTGAATCCGGATCGGGCAAATCCGTCACCTGCCGGGCCCTGCTGGGCCTGATCCGTCCACCGGGAATCGTCCGCTACGAACAGCTCCGGTTCGACGGCGCCGATTTGTGCCCCTCCGATCCCCGCCACATGCAGCGCATCCGTGGGCGCCGCATTGCGATGGTGATGCAGGATCCCAAATATTCATTGAATCCCGTCATGACGGTCGGCCGGCAAATTGCGGAAGCCTATCGGATTCACACCCGCGCCACCCGGTCGGAAGCGCGTGCAAGGACACTGGAAATGCTGGCCGCGGTGCGCATCCGCCAACCGGAGCAGGTCTATGGTGCTTACCCCCATGAAGTCTCCGGCGGCATGGGACAGCGGATCATGATCGCCATGATGCTGATCCCGGAACCGGACCTGCTCATTGCCGATGAGCCGACCTCGGCCCTGGACGTCACCGTCCGGCTCCAGCTGCTGGCGATCATGGATAATCTGGTGCAGGAGCGCGGCATGGGGCTGATTTTCATCAGCCACGACCTCAACCTGGTGGCCTCTTTCTGCGACCGCATCATCATCATGTACGCCGGCCGCATCATGGAGATCTGCGCCGCCGGTGAACTGCACCAGGCCAGGCATCCTTATACCCGGGGGCTTCTCAATTGCCTGCCGCAGATCGACCGCCCCGCCGAAATCCTCCCGGTTCTGGAACGAAATCCGGCCTGGATGGAGGAGGCGCCATGATCGCGGTTCAGAACCTCCAGGTGACCTTCGGCCGCGGACCCCGCGCCCAGCAGGCCCTGCGAAATATTTCCTTCGCGGTGGCCTCCGGTGAGGTGTACGGCATCGTGGGGGAATCGGGCTCCGGTAAATCGACGGTGCTCAATGTGTTGAGCGGCCTGATCCGGCGCTGGTCGGGTGAAGTCGTCATTGACGGCCAGCGCCAGGAAAGCCGCCGGGCTCGGGCCTTTCACAAAAAAGTTCAGATGGTGTTTCAGGACCCCTATGGATCGCTTCATCCCCGTCATACGGTCGATCGCATTCTGTCCGAACCGGTGACCATTCACAAGCTGGGCCAGACCGAAAAGCGCATTCTGCAGGCCCTCGAAGAAGTGGGTCTGGGGCCCGAATTCCGCTTTCGCTACCCCCACCAGCTCTCCGGCGGCCAGCGCCAGCGGGTGGCGGTGGCCCGGGCCCTGATCCTGGAACCGCGTATCCTGCTTTTGGACGAACCCACTTCGGCCCTGGACGTGTCGGTCCAGGCGGAGGTCCTCAACCTGCTGACCGGCCTGCACCGGCAGCGCCAGCTGACCTATATTCTGGTCAGCCACGATCTGTCCGTGGTCGCCCATATGTGTCAGCGCATCGCCGTCATGAACCGCGGTGTCATCGTGGAAGAACTGGGCGTGGCGCGGCTGCGCCGCCGGCGTCCGAAGCACCCCTATACGCGTCAATTGATCAGCGCCAGCATCGGCTACGACCGCCAGGCCGCCGAAGCACTGGCGGAAATCGGCTTCGAGGAGAAGTAGGATTCGAGGGTCCGTAACCCTTTTCCCCACTAAACTGGATCAATCCCCATGGATACAAAACTCTCCCGCCATGTTGCCGAACTCAACCGGCAGGCGTTTGTCGTCGATGCCCATTTCGACCTGCCCTGGGATGTGGCCAATCAGCGCGAACGCGGCCGCAGGCAGGTCATCGCCACCCAGTACCTCGAGCGTTTTCGAGAAGGCGGCTTCAACCTGATCGTGGCGGCCATCTTCATCGAAAACTTCTTCCTGCCGGAAATGGGGCTGCGTCGGGCCCTGGATCAAATCAGCCACCTGGCGGAGGAGCTGGACGAACTTTCCGAATCGATCGTTCTGTGCCGCTGTCTGGAAGACATCCGCCAAACCGAATCCAGCGAACGCATCGGCCTGCTGCTGTCTCTGGAAGGCGCCGACCCGCTGCAGAACGACCTGCAGTTGCTGCGGATTTTCTACGATCTGGGGGTCCGCGGGCTCGGCCTGACCTGGAGCCGGCGCAACTACGCCGCCGACGGATGCGCTTTCACCACGGCCGCCGGCGATCGCCCCGGCGGCCTGACCTCGTTCGGCCGGGACCTGGTGGAAAAAGCGGAAAAGCTGGGCATGCTGATCGACGTCAGCCACCTGAACGAAGCCGGCTTCCGGGACGTTATGGAAGTGGCGCAGACGCCCGTCATCGCCTCGCATTCCAATTGCCGCGCCTTGACGGACACGCCCCGCAACCTGAAAGACGAACAGATCGAGGCTCTGGCCGCCTGTGAGGGCGTCATGGGCATGAATGCCATCAGTGCCTTCGTGGGCGACGACACCCGCAAGCGCGGGGTCGACGATCTGCTGGATCATGTGGATCATGTGGTCAAAATCGCCGGCATTCGGCACGTCGGCATCGGTTTCGACTTTTGCAGCGGCTTCCAGGACTACCTCTCGCTGCCCCACCCCATCGAGACCTACGACATCCTCCCGGGGCACCACCACCTGAAGGAATTCACGGCCGGGCTGATCCGCCGCGGCTATTGCGACGAAGACATACAGCTCGTGCTGGGGGGCAATTTCATGCGGGTTTACGAACAGGTTCTGAAATGAGGTTCTTCTCCAATTTGATGGGAAAAAGGATTCAAGGATCCTCGCCCCCCAAGATCACCGCAATTCTCTGGAGATGATCCTAAAGGAAATCTAACAGGCCCACCCAATACTGGCTCATTAGGGGTTCGCGAAAAATAACAATGGCTCTTACCTGGGAGGGCCGCAAAGTGGCCCGAATCAGATGCAGAACCAGGTTATACAAAGCTTTGAATAGATAACTATTGCAATAGTTGAAAGTATAATAAGTGTCATTTTCACTTTTAGAAGTATAACATTGCTGTTTTCGAGTAGGGGTAATTTTTTCTATCCAAATCGAGTAGCAGCAGGTTCATCCTATCAAGGACTGGCATATTTGGTTGTTCCCGGTTCGGATAAGTTCCTGGAAAGGGGAGTTCCGTCCTAAATGACGATAATGTTGTCCTCCTTTTCTCGCGATGCACGCCTTCGTTGCAACTGGTGTTAATAATGATTCTTTAAATCTCTGAAATCAATATTTTTTCCTTCGAAATAGGATCACAGCCATTACAATATTAAAAATAAAGCTCAGCCCTAAAATAGCACCTAACGTTGTTGTTCCTGACCCGGAATTTGTTAAAACAACGGTGGTAACGCCATCTGGGGTAGGTTCAATTTGAAATACAGCAGTTTTTTTATGACCTCGACCGTCATTTGCATCGATGCGCCAAGTGCCATTTTCACTCGGAGCGAAGGCGAACCTTCCATTTTTATCGGTACGTCCATTCTGGAATTCAACTTTATCAGCCCCTGGTGACCAAACCAATATCTCGGCATAAGACAATGGGTCGCCAGAAGAGTAGGAAAATTCCACTACGACAGCATTAGTGCTCCCGGCTATTCGATATCCAACCCCGTGAGCTACTGAGGTTGAATTTAGTGTCAATCCGATTAGTAACGCGGCCGTCAAGATACCAACCAAACGGAGGGCTCGCCGTCGCATCAATTAACCCCAAAAACCAGAATCGCCCGCATCACATGCGTGTCGTAGTCAGCTGTTGAATTATCGACTTTGTGTTGGACTCTCACCATCCATGTTCCGGGATGGGTTATTTTAACCCTCGCAATGCCTTTTTCGTCCGTCTCTGTGAAGTAAGCATAAGTGTTCGGGGTTGATGAAAAACAATCGTAACTTGCGTAAACTTCCGTGGCCAGCGGCTTATTTTTAAAAAGTACCTGAAAAGCCAATTCTTTTCCCAACTGAGCTTTGTCGGGATCGTCAATCGGAACGATTTCCAGTTTGTGGCCCACGACCTGTTCGAAGCCGACATTCGCTTTACCACTAGTTATCAATGTCTTACAGAATTTCTCATATTTACCGCTTGAAATTACACCATTTAGACCTTTCTTACCGGCCTGCTTCCACCCTTTGGTGGTTTTGGTCCAAATCATTCCCTTACGATGACCGCAAAGAATGCTGGTTCCCTCCTTATTGATTTCAACCTTGCCGTCCAAAGTTAAAAGCATGTCGTTCGGCTTGAGGGCGATTTCCTCGCGGATGTCTCCATCCATTAAATAAACCTCAACTTGGTCAATGGGCTCCATCTCTTCACTGATCATGAAGACATGCGCTGAAACTACGCTGAAAGGAAGGTGGTGCCCTGAGGTGACATTCAACTGAACTGGTTTAAGGATAAACTCGTGTGCCAAGGCCGGGCTTGATAGTATCAGACTAAAAATAGTGACCATAAAAGCAAATCCCAGGCTAAATTTCTTCATCATCGGAACCTCCTAAACATTATTATTCATTATGTTATAATTTGACTCGATTGTTCAGACCGTTGGAATTAAGTATTTAATCATTTGCAACATATTTGCGTCCAGCATAAAAAAAGCCGCGGAGTGCCTGTATTTCCTTGTGGAAATTGTGGGCCTTCGTGGCTATTGGGCTGCGTGCTTTGCTACTGTTTGTTAGTGAAGAGTTAGGTAAATTGGAATTTCGGTAAATTATTTACCGCTGTTTAAAACAAAGCTGACGAATTCATTTCGCCAATTACTATTGACCTCAAGGTCTCGTCCAAACGCCTGAAACCTGATGCAACGAATTATTGTTTTTTGTTCCAATCCTCAAAATGAATCCAGAGAACGGCTCCCAGTTCGACGCCTTTTTCATCACCGGCTTTTGTTTTCAGTTTGAAATCTGCCTCGTTAAGTGCGGCGAATCCCCACCAGCCTGACTTGGGGACTGCATAGGTGAAAACACCGTTTTGATCCGTCTTTCGAATTTGACGATGCCTTTTTCCAAGCGGAATGGTCCATCACACGGATCGGTTTCAGTCCGTCGAGCAGATTATTTTGTTGGCCGCCGGTTACGATTTTTATTGCTTTTGGTTTGACCAACTCCATGCCGACCATTTCCATCGGATGGCTGAATGATAACTGTAGACTCACTGTTCGATTGTCGTTCTGCATCAACATATTGTCCGAAGGTATCAACATACCGAAGTATGCAAATGCCCCCTGGCCCGTAAACGCAAAAATAGCTACACCAACCAACAATTACCGAGTTGCTCGTTTCATGTATGCCTCCCTTATTTTCTCTACAGCCGCCTCAACTAAATGTGGAAG
>JAERRP010000593.1 GCA_016735415.1 Desulfobacterales bacterium
GGCACATACCACCATATTGGGCGTTGGTGAGGAGCAAAAGAAGATGTCAGGCGGCCGACGGTTTGCCCCCATAGCAAGGCTTCCCCGTATGCTTCACCTCCCTTTATTGCAGCAGGCACGGCCCATAGTAGGGATAGGGCCAATCCTATGAAAATTGACAATAAAATCATCAAGTACCATTTTTTTGCCTCTGGCCTGTCTTTTGACCTCCATAAGAAGTATAAAATGCCTGTCGGAAGGACATGTACAAAGATAACCGGGCCTTTTGTTAGCAATCCACCACCAATAGACAATCCAACAAGAATTATCGATGTTTTGATATTGCTTCTTGTTGCTGTTAAAAGACCATATATTCCCACTAAAACCCAGAAAGTAAGAATAACATCAAACATAATCAATGTTGACCACGTCAAATAAATCAGAGTAGAGGCCAAGATGGCCGTTGCATACCGGGCAATTTTTTTATCTTCCCACAGTGCTAAAGCAATTCTGTAAGTCATCAGTATGTTTAACACGCTAAAGAACAACGGTATCAATCGAAGTGTTTGTTCATTTGTGCCAAAAATAAGCCAATCTAAATTGATTAACAAGAACAGAAATGGTGGTTTGTGCGAATAAGGAAGCGCATTTAAAAGCGGGACAAATGAATGGTGCAACTTCATCTCCCATGCAACTGATAAATATCGTGTTTCATCAATGGGAAAATAGGGGAAAAACAGGGAGGACGCTATCCCCGATAGTGCCAGTATTAAAAAGGGCAGTTTTAAATTATTAATTATTTTCATTTTTGCTTGTTTTTATAGATAAAATAAAGGTTCCGAAAATATACGATAGAGCCAAAGGATTGTCCCAAAATAAAGACGGGGTCTTTACGGAAAACAGCATAAGCGAGAAGTAAGAGAGAACCGAGTATGCTTAAATACCAGAACATCACGGGTATGACGCTTTCTCTTTTTCTCTCGGTTGCAATCCATTGAACAACGAAGCGCATAGTGAAAAATAATTGCCCGGAAAAACCTACTACAAGCCAAAACGTGTATTCTTTATTCATGAATTATTTCCCGAACTGATATTTTCTTAATTCTCAGACGCAGCCAGGAAACCCCTGTCAAATCAATCAACCCGGCCCATAGTCGATCTAGTGTTCCATAATTGGATATGCCGAATTTTCTTTCTCTATGATTTACCTCTACTGAAATAACATCGCCACCTTGCATTTTGATGAGTGCGGGTAAAAAACGGTGTATGTGATCAAAAAGTGGCAGCGCTGTAAATGCGGACTTGTAAAACACTTTTAAACCGCATCCGGTATCCGGATTTTCGTCTTTTAACAAAAAACTTCGTACTGAATTCGCTATTTTTGATGAAATAACTCGCCACAATGAATCGGTTCTTTTTTTTCTATAGCCGGTGACCATGCGACATGTTTTATTATTCAATAATATGGAGATTAGCTTTGGAATGTCTGACGGATCGTTTTGGCCGTCACCATCCATTGTGGCGATCAACTCACCTTCAGAATGTTCTACCCCTGTCACAATAGCGCCACTTTGCCCATATTTTTCTTTGTGCCGAATGGCTTTCATATTAGTCATGTTCTTTTGTATCTCTGACAAAATAACAGGCGTGTTATCATTGCTTGCGTCATCAACACAAACTATTTGATAAGGATGATTCAATGACAGCATACTGATTTCACGAATTAGCCGTCCAATATTATCAGCTTCATTATGTACAGGTATCACAATTGAAATTAGCATAATTCACCCCTCCATAATTTTAAGCAAGGCGCTGTTAATCGGTTCGCGGACCATGCTCACGTAATAGTGGTCCAAAGTACCGGCCAGCACATGGCCAAGGCCCAAAACCGGGTGGGAAAGATCCATACCCGGAACATCTAAGGCTTCCACCATGTGCGCCGTGACGTCAACACTGGGCAGATCCTCATCAGTGCCAACCTACCGCAACAGATTGCCTCTATGTCTCAAGGGCGTTAGAGGATGCTTCACCGAATCTATGACGGCGGTGGGTTCAAAACCACAGTGGGCCATACAGTCTGCACAGCGCGAATCCCGACCTACACCATATTGGGTCCAATCGGTGGTCTCCATGAGTTCCCGATACGTGGCCGCATAACTATCATCTATCAAATAACAGGGGCTCTGCCAGCCCAAAACATTGCGAGTCGGATTGCCCCAGGGCGTACATTGGTAATGTTGGCCGCCCGCCAGAAAGTCCAGATACAGACTGCTGTGGTTGAATCGCCAGTTTTTGTTTCGCCCGATTTCCAAAAGGCGTCGAAACAGCGTGTTGGCGCCATCACGTCCCAGAAAATTTTCCCGGTCCGAAGCCGTCTCATAGTTGAAGCCAGGCGCGACGGTCATGGCTTCGATGCCCAGCGCGGTTAAGAAATCGAAAAAGGGGGCAACATCTTCGGCCGATTCCCCGCCATATAATGTCGTGTTGGTGGTCACCCGAAAGCCTTTTGAGACGAGGAGACGGATGGCAGCCACAGCCTGGTCAAATACACCCCGGCGACAAACCAGCGTATCGTGCCTGTCACGCAGGCCGTCTAAATGAATGTTAAATGTCAAATAAGGCGAAAGTTTGAATTCGTTGATGCGTTTTCTCACCAGTATCGCATTCGTACACAGATAGACGAACCTCTTGCGGTCGGCCAACTTCTGGGCAATGAGGCTGATATCGGGGTGAAGCAACGGTTCTCCGCCCGCTATGGAAACCACCGGCGCCCCGCATTCTTCAGCCGCCTCCACACACTCCTCTGCACTCAATTGCCTGGCAAGGATCTCTTCTGAATGGGCGAGCTTTCCGCAACCCCTACAGCGCAGGTTACAGCGAAACAACGGTTCCAGCATGAGTACCAACGGAAAATTACGCCTGGCTGCCAGCAGCTGCCCGATAATATAAAGTCCGATTCGCGTCTTCTGAATTACAGGTATGCTCAAAATGGCTCCTTTTTCATTGCAAAAATATCATTTCCTGTTTCATGATGCTATTCCAGATATCGTAACCGTTCACAGGTTCAGGGTTCAGAGGTTTTGGCATCAGTGTTTTCAATCTTGCGATGCCTTGAGCCCGGCGCCAAAACCTCCGATATGGGCGATGTTCCGGTTTTGCCATCGAATTCAACGGTTGGAACCGATATAGCGCGCCACCAGTCTGTTCCATCCTTCCTTTTCCATAATTTTAAGCAATGCTCTGTTAATCGGTTCGCGGAGCGGGCTGCCATTCGGCATTCCCATGCTCACGTAATAGTGATCGAAAGTCCCGGCCAGCAGATGTACGCGAGCGGGAAAGTCGGTTTTTACGATGTATTTCAATAGGAACTCATCGTAAACGAACGCATCGATTTTATTATCAACAATCGCCTGCAGGCCCTCCTGGTCAGTCAGAAAAGACGCCGGGGCGATCCCGCGCTCGACCAACCATTCCAAGGCTTCCGATTGGGCCATAGACCCGACGCGGACATGGGGCAGATCGCGCAGCCCGCGAACTTTTCCGGCCAACTTTTCCGCGGTTAGAGACGCAGACATCGATGCCGTGAAGCTGGAGATCAAAACAATCGAAGCCAACATCCAGATAATAGCAACAATCCGCCCGCCAAACGTCTTGGGTGCTTTATCGCCGTAGCCCACGGTGGTCATCGTTACCGCAGCCCACCACACGGCATGGCCGAGTCCTTTGATGGGTCCGCCGCCGAACATCTCACGATTTCGACGGCCCTCGAATACCCACACGGTCACACCGGCTATCAGCCACAGCAGGATCAAAAGACCGATTACCTCACAAATTCTTGAGATATCCATACGCCCGGCAAAGCCGGACCAGCCGCGTCCGCCACTGTCTCCCGAAACCGCAATGGCCAATCCGGACCGGTAGTAGGAATTGCTGAATTCGAGGGCGATTTCATGTTTTTCCGTGACTGCGAGCGCAAGGGCCACATCAAGTTTTCCATTTTCAACCGCGTCCACAAGCTGCCCGAAGGTATCGCTCTTTCGGATTTCGTATTGGACACCCATCACTGAAGCAACCGCCTGCCAGAGATCGATACTGATCCCCTCCCACGTACCATCTGCTCCCTTCATTGCAAATGGTGGTGCGACAACCGTTCCCACTGAAAGCTTGCCCTGTTTGTTGTTGTCGACCTGTGCACATGATTCGGAAGGTAACCATGTAAATGCGAAAGTCATTCCGATGACGATAACGCTTGCGATGGCCATTTTTTTATTCTGCACCAGGATGTCCATCGTCGTGAAGGTGACGGTCGAAAAATAGAGTGCCCGCTCGTAGCCCTGAATTGCATTCAATGTCAAATAGGCGGTGGCTCAGGCCGGCACTTCCAACACCGAAACGAGGAACATCAGTAGGATGGTTCCAGCGAGCTGGTAAATGCGCGTCTTTTGCACTTGCCCCCTCTGAGACCGGAACAAGCGTAGCGCCAGAACCATCCCCCCTGCATGGATTGCGGTTGTGGCCACCATCATGAACGCAGCAATGGCGATGTTCAGCAGCATGGTGTCTTACCTCTCTTCCCCGCAATAATTCTAACGGACGCATTTTTTGTCCTACTATTTCCCAATTCCTGGAATTTCCCTTTTCGAGCCCTAACACGAAGCATCCGCCACTGATTTGTTTTCAGACCCTTTTATCCTGGCTGCGAGCGCGGCGACCAGGGGATTCGCACTGAGTCCGTGGGCAATGACACTCAGCACGATGGTACACACAACGGTCATCGTGATGGTACCGCCGCCGGGCAGATGCTCGTTAAGAACGATCACGGCAAACACGATGCTGGCCAGCCCCCGGGGGCCGAACCAGCCCATGAACAATTTTTCATCAGTGCGCAGGTTCATTCCCGTGAGCGTCAGAAATACCGGCAGCAACCGCACGATGGTGAGGCTGAGGATAGCGTAAAGCACAACCTCCCAACTGAGTTGTGAGATCGACTTGCCGACCACGGCGGCACCGAATGCCACCCAGGTGATCAAGGCCAGAGTGTCCCCCGTGCCTCTTGCCGCAAGCAGGAGTGTCTCTTTGTGGCGTTTGGCAATGCCGCAAAACAGTAAACCGCCGGTAAAAGATGCAATGAATCCGCTGCCCCCAAGTTCTTGTGCCATAGCATAACAGGCCAAAGACAGCGCCACGACGGGAACCTGACGCCAGGTCTCGGTGATCCATCCCCGGTCCGCAAACCGCTTGAGCAGCCAACTGCCAAGGATCGTCAACCCGGCCCCCACGGCAACACCGATTCCGATCGCTTGTGTCACCAGTTTAAGGGCGAGCATCGAGGCGCCGCCTTCGGTACCCGAACCCGTGGCAAGGGCAATAAACAGGAGCAGGATCGGAACGCAGATGCCGTCATTCAGGCCGCTTTCCACATTCAGCCCCTCACGAATGACGGCCGGCACGGATTCGTTCGACACAACCGCCGCTCCCAGAGCGGCGTCGGTGGGCGCCAGCATGGTCGCCAGGATGGCGATCTCCAAGAGTGTCAACCCGTCGAACACCAGAAGGCCGGCCCCGACCCCGAGGAGGATGGTCAAGGGCAAACCGGTCAAAAGCAGTCTCTGGGGGATCCTGAAGCTTTTTTTGAGCACGCCGAGATCCGCATTGGCGGCGTCCGTGAACAGGACCAGTGCAAGGGTAAGCTCGGCGAGGGTGCTTAGGCCTTCCGCGTCCACGTTTATGGAAAAATATCCCAAACCGACGGGACCGAATGCAAAGCCGAAAGCGATAAACACGAGGGCTCCGTTGATGGGGGTACGTTCGACTCCGCCACTTACAATGCTGTAGAGAAAAACGAATGCGGCCATAATCGCCAGAATTTCATACATAATGTCGATCCCCCCATCACAAACTACCCATTTAGATGCTGGATTGTGCCATAAATTTCAGTCATTTTTTCCACAAATGTTACTTTTTCTTAAAGGTTTTATCCCAATAGTCGGTACGTTCGAGCATCTCCTTTCGGCTCTGCTCGGGGATCAGATCCAGGGGATTTTGAGTCTGTTGGACCTCCCAGCCGTCGCCCAGCGATTTGTAAAGATCCACCATGTTTTCCCCATATGCCGAGTTTGTTGGGCAGCAATTGAATTTCCTGGTGATAAAAGGCTGCTCTCACCCGCTCCGGGATAGACCGGGACTGCTTTGACTCTGCCATCCGGGAGACGGACAGCTGCGGCATGATGAAGGCATACACGACAAGGACGACCCCGTAAGCGAGCACGAACGGCTTCAACCTCTTGAACTTCATTTGGGGCGTTTGTACGGCAGCCAGCGTGATGTTGGGAATGAATTGATACCATGATGCGTGTCCGGGCGGGTTGATGCAGATCCAGGTGAGGGTGGCGATCCACATGGACGCGACAACCATGATGGCCGCCCTGACCCGATCAGGATCCAGCGGCGGCAGGCCCCATGGTCCAGATCAATATCCCCATCAGGGTTTCAAGGCTCCGGTACGCCGCGAATTCAAAGGCATGCGCCGATGGCCCCGAGCTTGCCGTGAAATGCAATTCCATAACGATTCCTTCGCGTGTAATTTTTTTTCGTTAGCGTTTTAAGAAATGAGGGATTCCTTTTTCTTTCCACAAAACAGCCTTTTCATCTTTATGGGGTTGCTCATACAATATCATGTCTTTGTTGATAATTTCTTCAGGCTCTTCATAGGTTATTAAAAGAACTTTTTTATGAGTTCCCGCATATTCACGGATACTTTTTTTATCACTTAAAACTACAAGCGGTTGGGTTAAGCGTCCTAGAAATTGATACTGTCCATGATATGTTCCATAGTGAATAATTGCGTATCCTTTCTCTTGTTTTTCTTTTAATATGTTGGCAATATTGCTTACACCATATTGACTGAAAAATATATATGAGCTGATAGTTCCAACCGTAATAAAGAAAACCATAGATGACAGTGCAATAATTTTAATTAGTTTATCTATAGAAGACGGCTTTGTGAAAAAAATAGTACCGCCCAGGAAAATGAGCGCAACTGATAATGTAAGTGAAATGCCGATAGAGATATTAGCAATGTCTCTTCCGGCTTGAAATAATGGCATGCTTAAGATCAAAACTCCCAATATCATATAAGATATTGCAACCGGATAATGCAACTTGGCGTATTCCGAACTTTTTGCACTGTATGTAACAATATTTTTTGCTGTCAGCAGGCTAACTGCAGGCAACATCGGAATCAAATAATGAATTTGCTTACCGCTTATCAATGAAAATATCGCTATGGTTGCCAGCACCCAAACAGCAAGAAACCGATAACTTTCATCATGCTTAATCAATGAAAAACCATACCATGCCGGTTTTAATAAGAACCAAGGGAAAAACAAT
>JAERRP010000319.1 GCA_016735415.1 Desulfobacterales bacterium
GGATGATCGACAGCCGCGGCCGGCTGGTCCCTGAAGCCTGCGGGGGGCCGCTGGTGGGGGGGGAAAAAGGGCAACAACTGGAAATTGCAGCCTCATCAGAAACCGCCACCCGGGAGGCGCTGGCCATCAGCCAGGCCGAATTCGACAGCCTGATCCGCTCCAAGGCGGCCATGTATACGATTCTGGAAACCATTACCGGTACGGTCGGGATTTCACTGGGCGATTTGCAGACATTTTACGTGGCCGGTACCTTCGGATCGTTTATCGATCCCGAGTCCGCCATTACGATCGGCATGCTGCCGGATCTACCGCGGAATTGCTACCGGCCGTTGGGCAACAGTTCGCTTGAGGGCGCCAAAAAAGTTCTGGCCGACCCGCAGGTTCTGCCCCGGATCGATGCCATCCGGGACCGCATCACCTACATGGAGTTGAATGTCAATCAGGATTTCATGAACCGATTCAGCGCGGCCAGGTTCCTGCCGCACACCAACCCGGAACTGTTCCCATCCGTCGTGCGACGGACTTGAGCGGCCGGGGCGCAAACGAAACCGGAGAAGATTTTACAGGAAGATGCCATGGCCAAGTTATACATTTTCACCCGACGCGGTCGCAGCGAGTACAATCTGGTCGATCACAACGTACTCGGCCGGCACCCCAAAAACCGCATCAAAGTGCTCGAACCGGGGGTTTCCAAGGTTCACTGCCTGATATCCACCGAAGAAAAACAAACATACTCGATTCGCGATCTCGGCAGCCGCAACGGGACCTTTGTCAACGACAAACGCATCAAGGGCAAGATCGTCTTGAACGACGGCGACGAAATCCGGCTGGGCCATACCCGCTGCCTCTTCCGTGATCAGATGGATGCGCTGGCCATCAAATGGGTGGAAGAGGAACCGGCGGATGTCGAGGGCCGCATCCAGCACAAGGTCGCCCCCAGGAAGATGAACAAGTTCTTTCCGCAAAACAACATCATTGACGACGAGATGTTGCGGGCTGACTACGAACGCTTGCGGATTTCATTCGAACTCCAGCGCGATATCGGATTCGACCTGCATGTCGACTTCATTCTGGGTTGTGTGCTGGACCGGCTGTTCGAATTTCTGGAGTTCGACCAGGGCATCATCCTGTTGATTAACAAACAGGGGGAATTCAATGTGCATTCCTTCAAAATGAAAAAACTCGACGCCGGGCTGACCGTCTCGCGCGCCCTGATCGAATACGTGGTCCAGGATAGCCTCGGGGCCCTGCTGGTCGACCCCCCTCCCGCCGAGGGCAACACCGCGCCCGACTCTATCGAGACGCCCGTTCGTTCCTCCCTGGCGGTTCCCATCATGGATGAACAGGAACTGATGGGCGTTATTTTGATCGAAAAGGAAGCCACCTACACCCCCTTCCGGGAACGGGATCTCAATCTGCTTTCCAATGTGGCCAACAAAACGGCCATGTTTATCCGCAATTCCCAGGTTGCCAAAGGCGTCACCCGTGAATCCCTCGAGCGCGAACGCTTCCGCAAGATCGTGTCGCCCGAACTTGCCGAGATGGTGGTGGCCAACCAGCTGCGGGTAGCGGAATACGGTGAATGGCGCCCGGCGACCCTGCTGCTGGCCAACATTATCGGCTTCAATGCCATGGCGCGCGATCCGGGGGCCGATGTGCTGGTGGCCATGCTCAACCGCCATTTCGATTCCCTGGTGAAGGTCGTATTTCGCCATGAGGGCATGGTGGACAGCTTCATGGGGGACCGGATGCTGGCCGTGTGGGGGGTGCCGCTGGCCCATGATGACGATGCCACGCGCGCGGTGACGGCCGCCATTGAGATGCACCGGGCCGTGGAGACTTTGAACGTCAAGCGGGACGCGAACGATGAGCCCCTGATTGAAATCAGCATCGGGTTGGCCTCGGGCGATGTCCTGGCCGCCAGCATGGGATCGGTACGCACCCAGCGTTATTCCATCATCGGCGAGGCCGTCAATCGGGTGAAAGCGGTCTGCGCGGCTGCCCGCACGGGCCAGCTGATGATCGTGGAAGAAACGTTTAAGGCCGTTCGCAGCCGTTTCGCCATCGAGGAAGCCCATCCCATCAAACTGAAGGACGCCACGATCCGCTGTTTCGAGGTCCTGGGTGAGTCCGAGGCCCGCCCGGAGCGGCCTTGGTCCTACCTCGGCTGACCCCATCCAGGGCCGCCGGACAGAGCCCCGCCGCACGGCGGGCCCGCCTTCATTCTTTTGTCTGTTTGGTTTTCGTCCTTCCCAACAAAAAGTGGCTGATATAGCGCGGGTCGATTTTTTCGATGGACACGCGACCGTATTCTTCCTGCAGTTCGTCGAAAAGAGACTCGAGGGATAGACCGATTTCGTTCGACAGGTCGGCGGGATTCCGGTCCGTGCGTTGGGCCAGCCATAGCAGCAAATC
>JAERRP010000759.1 GCA_016735415.1 Desulfobacterales bacterium
GATGTCAGTTGCTAATCTTCAAATCGGATCATTGGAATCTTATGGAATTTTGCCGTAATTTGTGCCTTGTTGGATTTCACTTGCGGTGGCCTCCTGGATTGGGGTGATTGTTTGGAAGACAATCTCTTTATATCCCTATTCCATGGGCCTCCGCAAGTTTTTTTACTTCTTCAATTTTCTATATTTTATGCAACTATGGGGTTAACAGTCCGAAAATTTCTTTCACGTGTTTCTCCTGTATTCTTCAAAGTGTACTATTAAAACTCGTAGCCAGCTCGTATAAGAGTTCAAACGAAAGGTTTGGGCTCATGGGAACACCTCGGTTAAGATTTTCGTATCCCCATACAATCATCATAACCAGGAGGTGCACCCATGAGATTTAAAGATTATGGCCGCAAACCCAAACTTCGTAAAGTCTATGTGCAATCAAAAGGACTCTTGATTGTCGCTGTCGATATCGGCAAGACAACGCACACGGCCTGCTTCGGTACCCAAAAGGCGGTCATCTCACACAAATTCGCATTCAACCATAACCGATACGGGTTCTCAACTTTCGAAAAGCATATTCGCAGCCTGCGCTTAAAATCCAAATGCAAACGCTTTCTGGTGGGCATGGAACCCTCCGGGCTGTACTGGTACGCTCTTTACAAACAGCAGTGGTTCCCAGATGGTTTCTACTCTCTGTCAGGTTTTAGGTGCAATATTCAGGTAATAATATTTTTTTAACGAAAGCGTAACACCGCTGCAATATTTCCAATTTACAATGATTTTTCAGCTAAACTGATTCTAATATTACTACTCAAATTTTGCATATCCTGATCCTGACAGGACGTGGCTGTTCTGGAAGGAGTCTACTGAAAATCAGCGATTACAAAAAATCTCATTCGAAAAAACTTCTCACCATTATTGACTTTTTAGCCTGAGAGACCCTCAAAGAGAGGGGACTGTAGAAAATAGGTGTGAATCAGCTTCATGCCCAAAAAAAGGAGAGAAACATGATGAACAGGAACCTTTTTGAGTTGGCTTCTGTGGTCGCCGTGCTGGTCCTTGGCTTGGTGTTCATGACAGCCTTCGCCTTTGCCGGCGAGAAAACCCCGAAAGGAAATGCCTATGGATGGCACGGGGATCGCGGCCATAGCATCCAGCTCGGCCCGCGTCCGTACTTCCTGGTCGAAGACATGGATGCGAGTGAGCTCAAGACTCAACTCCAGCAGTGCTCCGAGGGCCCATTCAAGAGGACCGACTTCTCGATCGGCCACCGCGGCGCTGCCCTGCAGTTCCCCGAGCACACGCAGGAGTCCTACGTCGCGGCCGCACGCATGGGTGCCGGCATCATTGAGTGCGATGTAACCTTCACCAATGATAGGGAACTGGTGTGCCGCCATTCGCAGTGCGATCTTCATACCACCACCAATATCCTCGCCATCCCGGAACTGGCCGCAAAGTGCAGCGAGCCATTTGTTCCTGCTGAGTTCGACGATGACGGGAATCTGGTCACGCCGGCATCGGCCAAGTGCTGCACCAGCGACATCACCCTGGCCGAGTTCAAGACGCTTTGCGGTAAGATGGATGCAAGTGACCCCAACGCCACCACGGTGGAGGATTACATGGGCGGTACTGCAAACTACCGCACCGACCTGTACGCCACTTGCGGGACCGTGTTGAGTCACGCAGAAAGCATCGAGCTTTTCAAGGACTTGGGTGTCAAGATGACGCCTGAGCTCAAGGCCCCCAGCGTGGCAATGCCGTATGAGGGCGATTACACGCAGGAGGATTACGCCCAACAGATGATCGACGAATACAAGGCCGCCCGTGTAAATCCCAAGAAGGTGTTTGCGCAGTCCTTCAACCTCGATGATGTGCTCTACTGGATCGACAACGATCCGCGGTTCGGCCGGCAGGCCGTGTTACTCGACGGTCGCTACAGCGTTCCTGGCTTCGATCACACCAATCCCGACACGTGGTCGCCTGGCATGGGGGAACTTGCCGCCATGGGTGTAAACATCATCGCGCCGCCCATGTGGATGCTCCTGGCACTCGACGGGAACAAGATTATACCCTCGACGTACGCCGAGGCTGCCAAGGCCGCAGGCCTTGATATCATCACCTGGACCCTGGAGCGCTCCGGTCTCCTGAAGAACGGCGGAGGCTGGTACTACCAGACAATAACCCCTGTGATCAACAATGACGGCGACGCGTATGTCGTGCTCGACGTTCTCGCCCAGGA
>JAERRP010000747.1 GCA_016735415.1 Desulfobacterales bacterium
GAGATTTTGGCAGAAGAGCTAAGTTTGGCGGAGAACTGTTTGGGGAAAGAGCTGATGAACATCGTCGGGAATCGTGTAGGTGCGCTCGGTCCCGGTTTCCGGCGTCGGCCTGGTCGCTTCCATCCTGACCCGGTCTTCCGCGGGCGGCCTGGTTTTCTCGTCGGCCCATGTCTTCGCAAGAAACTGATCGCGCCCGGAGCCGGAGCGGTACCCCTTATAGCGGCGCGGATTGGTTCGGTAGTAATCCTGATGGTAGTCTTCGGCCGGGTAAAAAGGGCCCTGGGGCACGATCTCGGTAACAATCGGTTTGTCGAAGCGTCCCGAAGCCGCCAGGCGTTCCCTGGACGTCTCGGCCTGCCGGCGTTCCGTTTCATCGGCATAAAAAATGGCGCTGCGATACTGGTAGCCGCGATCGACGAACTGGCCGCCGTCGTCGGTGGGGTCCACATGCCGCCAGAATATCGCCAGCAGTTCCTCGTAGGAGATTTTGTCCGGGTCGTAGATCACCTTCACGGCCTCGGCGTGCCCGGTGCCGCCGCCTGAGACCTGGCGGTAGGTGGGGTTGGCTTCCTTCCCGCCGGTGTAACCTGAAATGGCCTCGATCACACCGTCGATTTTTTCAAAGTCGGATTCCGTGCACCAGAAACAGCCGCCGGCAAATACGGCTGTTGCCTGTCGGCCACCCTCTTCCGATGTTGTTTCAGGGGTCTGGCGCTCCATGCTCTGCACCGGGTGGCGGCCGATGGCGACCACCGCCAGAATCAATAGGGCTGTCATCAGTTTTCGCATCTGACACCTCCGTTTTTTAAAAGCGCAGTTTACAATCAACCCCATAATAAGACCAAAGTTTAAAGACGCCATAAAGGAATTGTAAAGATTGGGTAAAAAATGGCAGAGGGGTCAGGGGGTCGGGCCTGGAAGGGTCAGCCCGATGCGGATCCGATCATTCGCCCAGCGGGCTTCGACGCTGCCGCCATGCGCCTCGACCAGCTCCTTGACGATGGCAAGTCCGATACCGGCTCCGCCGTGTGCCCGTGAGTGGGATTTTTCCCCCCGGTAGAAGCGCTCGAACAGAAAGGGCCGATCCCGGGAAACCAGCTCGGTGGCGGTGTTGCTGAAGTCGATAGGTACGATCCGGGCCGCGGCCTGGATACGGACGTCAACCCGCCCCTTCGGGGGACTGCAGCGGGCCGCCTCCATGCCGATCGGCCCCCCGCAACGCCCTGACCGGGGTTTCGGCCCGATGGCCGTTGTGATATGTCTGAGCCGTTGGCGGTTGCGGTGGGCGGTCGTCACACAACGCCGCCGGGCGGGATGCATCGGCGCTTAAAATGTGAAGTTATTTTTTCGTGAGCCCCAAGAGGTGCCGATATGCTTCCCAACCCGTCATTTCGCGAAACGCTGCGCAGCGGGAAACCGCTGGTGGGTACGGTTGTCACCATGCCGAGTGCGGCCGTGGCCGAGGTCCTGGCCGATGTCGGCTATGACTGGCTCTTTGTGGACGGCGAACACGGTCCGCTGGGAATCGGCGCCATCGTCTCCATTCTTCAGGCGGTCCAGCATTGCTGCCCCTGCTTGGTGCGCATCCCGGCCAACGAGGAAGCGTTGATCAAACGCGTGCTGGACGCCGGGGCCGACGGCATTATCGCCCCCCTGGTGAATTCGGCCGAGGTGGCCCGTCGTGTGGTGGCCTGGTCCAAATACCCGCCCGAGGGCCGGCGCAGCGTGGGGGGTGGCCGGGCCCACGGCTATGGCCGCACCTTCGACCGCTACATCCAGACCGCCAACGAGCGGGTGGCCGTGGTCGTTCAGATCGAGCATGTCGAAGGTGCCCGCCATATCGACGCCATCCTGGACGTGGAAGGGATCGATGCCGTTTTTATCGGGCCTTACGACCTCTTCGGCAGCCTGGGTAAACCCGGACGGATCGACGATCCCGACGTCCAGGCGCATATCCGTGATATTCGCGACGCCTGTCTTAAACGGGGCAAACCCTTAGGGATATTCGCGGCCGAGGCCGAAACGGCCAAGCCTTATATCGCACAGGGGTTTGTTTTGCTGGCGGTCGGCGCCGATGCCGTGCACATGGGCAATGCGGCCGAGGCCAGTCTGGCCCGGGTGAGAGGATAAGGGCGGGCGCCTCGACACTGAAAATTGCAAACTTATTTTTGCGCGCGCCCTAAGGGGAGAACACGATGCCCAAACCGCTCAGCAAACGTCAAGGCAAACGAGCTTATAACCTCCGGCCAACAGAGATCACGCTGAAAGGCCACGCTTTTCGGGTGAACGACATCAGCACCGAAGGGATCGGCCTGATCGTGGAAGAAAACG
>JAERRP010000242.1 GCA_016735415.1 Desulfobacterales bacterium
CGTGCCAGACCCTGCACGAAACAGGTTTTTCCGCTGCCGAGATCACCCTGGACGGTCAGCACCAGCCCGGGGGGGACGATTTCTCCAATCATTTGCGCTATTCGGCGGGTATCTGCCGGTGACCGGGAATCGAGAATGATTTGATGGGAGCGTGGCAAGGTCATCGACGCTTATCCGCGGTCGAGGGCAATGATCATTTCCCGGACGGCGGTTTCAATGCCGGTCATCAGGGCACGGGCCATCAGGCTGTGGCCGATGACGCAGGCCTCGATTTCTTCCAGGAGGCCCAGCGGCCGGCTGGTCTGATAGTCCAGGCCATATCCGGCCAGGACCCTCAACTTCAGGCGGGCGGCAACTTTGGCGGTGTCCACGATCCGGGCCAGCAGGCGCCGGCGCGTCGGCGGGGAAGCATGACCGGCATATATGCCGGTGTTGATCTGGACACCGTCGGCATTGAGCCGGTGGGCCGCCTTGATGTGTTCCGTTACCGGATCGATGAAGAGAAAAACGGGAATGCCGCTGTCGCGGATGGTGGTAATCGTATCGGCAATCTCGGTACGGTCCAGAATCAGGTCCAGTCCGCCCTCGGCCGTGGCTTCTTCCGGGCGGTCGGGTATCAGCACAACCTCGTCCGGTTTAACATCGAGCACAAGCCCCATCATCTCCGATGTGGGCGCAACACCCAGACTGAAGCGTCCCTGGACAGTTTCACGCAGCACACGAATATCGCGGTCGCTGATTTGCCGCCGATCTTCGGTGAAACGCGCGGAAATGCCGACGGCCCCGGCCACCTCGGCCAGGACGGCCACGCTCACCGGGTCGGGCTGACGGCTGGGGTAGAGATTGCGGAAGGCGGCGGCATGGTCGACGTTAACGATGAGATCCGGCATGGTTGGGTCCCCTCTCTGGCAAAAGACTTGCGGGCGGCGATCGCCGGGCGTCAGATTCCGAGATGCTGCAACAGCGCGTTACTCTTCTGCGTCATTCGCCGGGCTTCGGCAGGCGACTTTTCATGGTCATAGCCGCATAAATGCAGAATGCCGTGAATCAGCAGTTCGGTGAAGCGTTTTTCAAAAGAAATGCCGGCCGCTTCGGCTTCTCTCCGGCAGGTCTCGACGGAGATGACCACGTCGCCCAGCAGATGGGGGCTCAGCCCGGCAAATTCCCCCTCCTGCATGGGGAAGGCGATCACGTTGGTCGGTCCCGTGCGCCCCAGGTATTGGTGGTTTAAGGGCGCCATACCATCGTCGTCGACGACCAGCAGGGACAACTCGCCCTCAGGAGATGCCAAGGCGTTTAAGATGGCGCGGGCCGTTTTCTGAATCCTGGTCTGCGAAATCGGCCGTTTTTTTTGCTGGTTGGTGATCAGGACTTCCATCTCGACTTTTGCCTTTTTCATGGGTACGGCCGTTTGGCTCGGGATATTCGATACGGTGGTGATGGATGCCGTTGAGGATTGTGTTAAACGACTTGGCGATTTTGTGAAGATCACGCAGCGTCAATTCGCAGTTGTCCAACTGGCTGTCGGAGAAGATAGCGTTGATCAGCTTCTGGACGAGTCCCTGAATACGGGAAGGGGTCGGGTTGTCGAGGGTCCGGGAGGCGGCCTCGACCGCGTCGGCCAGCATTACCAGGCCGGCTTCGCGGGTTTGCGGTTTGGGACCGGGGTAACGGTAATCTCCCATATTGACGGCGGATGCGCCTGCTTTCTTTTTGGCCTTTTCATAAAAATAGCGAATCATACTGGTGCCGTGATGCTGTTGAATGGTGGCCGTGATGACCGCACCCAGTTTGTAGCGGCGGGCCATTTCGATGCCGTCCTTGATGTGAGCGATCAGAATCAGGGCCGACATGGAGGGTGCCAGACGGTCATGCCGGTTGCGCCTGCCGGCCTGATTTTCGATAAAATACTCCGGCTTTTTGATTTTGCCGATATCGTGGTAGTAGCCGCAGACTTTGGCCAGCAGGGGATTGCCACCGATTTCTGAAGCCGCCGCTTCCACCAGGCTGCCGACAATGACCGAATGGTGGTAAGTTCCGGGGGCCTCGATCATGAGCTGGCGTATCAAGGGCTGGTCAAGGTTGGCGAGTTCGAGCATTTTGATATCGGAGGTGTAGCCGAAAACGATCTCGGCCAGGGGAACCAGCCCGGAAGCCACGATCCCGGTGCCGATCCCGCCGAAAAAGCCGAAAGCCCATTCCCACATCAGGGTCGGCAGTGAAAAACGGCCGGAATAAACGGCCAGGGCCGATACCAGGGCCACATTCAGCAGTCCGACCTGCACCCCGGCCTTCACGAAGGCCTTGCGTTCGCGGCAGTGGCGAATCCAGAAGGCGGCCAGGCTACCGTTGACAAAGAAGAAAATAAAGGCCGCCAGCGAACCTTGAAAGATGATCGCCGCGGCCACGGCCATGATCGCGGCGATGGGCAGGGCTGTTTCAAGGCCCAGAAAGATGCCGACCAGCATCGCGGCCGATGCTATCGGTGCAATATAGTGAATGGAGGTGGCCTTGAAGGCAAAAGGCGTATTTTGCGCCAGGGACCGCGCCAGGGAGGCCGTCACCTCGGCCACCATGAAAAAGGTGCCGAGCACGGTGGCCATGAAAATAAGATTCCGGATGGCCGCCCGGTCTTCCCAGGCCAGTCTTTCATAATGGATGAGATAGGCCGCCACCAGCAGACAGATCAGTAGCAGAGCGGCACCCAGACTGCTCAGGGCGATGCGCTGGCCGCGCTGCTCCTCTTCGAGGGCCCTGAGTTTCAATAGCTGGACGGCGGTAACGCGCTCGCCTTCGCGCAGCAGCATTTCACCGGCCTTGATTTTGTGAAAAATCGGTTTGACAGCTTCGACCGCTTCTTCCCGCCGTTTGTTGGTTTCGTTGCGGTTTAAGGTGATGTTGGGGTGCAGTAAGTCCTGGGCCATGTCGACGATCAACTGGTAATCGGAATAGCCCAGATCCTTCAACAGGGGCTGCCCGATGACGCGCACCATGGTCTTGGCTTCATCCAGCCCATAGAACTGCCGCAGATTGCGCACCACGTGTTCTTTGCCGCTGGATACCACTCGCAGCGTGATGCCGCGATCACCTTCCCTGAGCAGAATTTCCTTGTTGGCGACGATGCCGTTTTTCATGATTTCGGACGAGAGACGGGTGATTCGTCGGGCGATCGCCTGGGCGAACCCGGATTTAACCAGAAACCCGTAAGTCTCCTGGTCGATGCTGGTCCCTATCCGTTCTTCCAGGGGTTGGCGTTTACCTGCCATGATTTGATCGATCGTCGGGAGTGCGGTTATGGGGGGCGCCGGCGGACTGCTGGCCGGCACCGGGGCCATGGTTGCGTCCGCGTTCGCCAATTGGGCCGCTTCCTCGCTTAACGGTGGCGGCGCAAGCGCTTCGCGGGCTTCGCTCAGCGCCTGACGCATCTCCGCAAAAGCCTGGTCGACGGTTGCGGCCGTTTGCCGCGCCAGTTCCGTGTCGTGGTCGTAAACGGTTAAAACGGCCGCCGCGGCATCAGCGCGATTGGTTTCGGTCGCTTTACGGTCTTCGATCAAAAAATCCCGTGTGGCCTTGATGTTGCGCTGGGCCACGTCGCCAATTAGATAGCTCAGTCTGGTGTCGGCCAGACCGGGGTAAAGAATCGCACAAAAAACCAGCACGATGGCCAGCAGGATCATCCAGCGCAGATTGTTCGGCTGGAGTAATAAATGGATGTTACGGTTTTGCTGCAGGTCGGTACGCATGGATCGTAAAAGCACCGCCGGGGTACGCTTGAGGCCGTATCAGGCCTCGTCGCCCGGAGGTGGATTTTTCTCCTTTTCTTCATAGGCCCGGATAATGTCCTGGACCAGACGGTGCCTGACCACGTCGCTGTTTGAGAAAAAAATGAACTGGATATCGTTTATCGATTGAAGGATTTTCGAAGCTTCGATCAAACCGGAGGATTTGGCCGCCGGCAAATCGATCTGCGTGATGTCGCCCGTGATTACCGCTTTGGAGTTGTAACCGATCCGGGTCAGAAACATTTTCATCTGCTCGGAAGTGGTGTTTTGGGCTTCGTCCAGGACAATAAAGGCATCGTTCAGTGTCCGGCCGCGCATAAAGGCGATCGGGGCGACTTCGATGATGCCCCGCTGCATCAGACCCGAGACTTTTTCAAAACGCATCATGTCGTGCAGGGCGTCGTAGAGCGGCCGAAGATAGGGGTCCACTTTCTCGGTCAGGTCGCCGGGCAGAAATCCCAGGCGCTCGCCGGCTTCGACCGCCGGACGCGTCAGGATGATGCGGCTGGCGATCCCCTTCTGCAGCGCGGCCACGGCCATGGCCATGGCCAGATAAGTTTTTCCGGTTCCGGCCGGGCCGATGCCAAACACGATATCGTAGCGGCGCATCGCGTCGATATAGGCCTTCTGGGTCGGGCTCTTGGGTGTAATCGCCCTTTTCTGCGAAGTGATGTAGACCGTATCAAGAAAAATGTCCTTGAGCTGCGCACGGTCGTTGGCACTCAGGATGCGAAGGGCGTAATCGATGTCATGGGGGTAGATGGGATACCCGTTTTGAATCAGATCGTATAATTGCCGAAGGGTATTGCCTGCCAGGGCGGCGGCAATCGGGTCACCATCGACAATGACCATATCGCCGCGGGTGTTGATCTTCACCGCGAGCGCGTCGGCAATGCGCTGCAGGTTACCATTATGCTCACCGAATAACTGCCGCGCCGGCTCGATGTCCGGAAAAGACAGTTTTAGCGGACGGTCTTTAAGATTTTCTTCCATAGGGTCTGCTATACCAATCCATCATCCTTAGGGCCGGCTGCGCATGGTCGGGTTTAATGCCTTGCCGGAGGGACCGCATCAGCCCCGCCTCCCGGTGTCAAGGCGGGGGGCTGTGGTCGCCCACCGCAAGCGGGTCGGATATCCTCAACCACAATTTATATCACAACCGATTTTTCGAATGCAAACGCCGGGGCAATTAAAAAGATAACTATCTGATATTAAATGTATAATATATTTATCCCGCCGTCCTCTGGATACCACTGTCCCTGCGCCGAGCGCCCTTTTTGTGTTGCACCGATTTTTACGGTTGGATATAAGAAATTCTTTTATCCATGGCGATACTTTAATCGTGGTGTCGGATTTCGCATGAATGCATTGGATATCGTTATCGGCCTCATACTGGTCTACGCTCTGATTCGCGGTATATTCCGGGGACTGGTGGAGGAGATTTCTTCCATCGTCGGTGTTTTTGCCGGTATTTATGGCGCCGTGTTTTATTATCCCCGGGGGGCCGCTTTTTTAAGCCGCTGGGTTGCCGAGTCGGCCTATGCGAATATTATCAGTTTCCTCGTCATTTTCGGACTGATTTTCATCGTGATCGGTGTATTGGGCATTCTGATCAAATACATCCTCAATATCGCCTCGCTGGGCTGGTTGGACCGGCTCTGCGGCGTTGCCTTCGGCGGCATCAAGGGCGTTTTGATTTCGGCTGTGCTGCTGTTTGCCCTTACCGCCTTTCTTCCCCGCGGAGCGGCTTTGATCAAACAATCCCATTTGGCGCCGCACGTCAACGTGATCGCCGAACGGCTGGCCAAAATCCTTCCCCAGGATATACGTCAGAAATTCGTTGTCAAAATCAAGGAGCTCAAAAGCGCGTGGCAGAACCAGCGGTAATCAAACCGACCGGCAGCATGGAAGATATCTTGGCACTGATTCGCCGCTTGCGCGCACCGGAGGGTTGCCCGTGGGACCGCAAACAGACACCGCAAACGCTCGCCAACTATCTCATCGAAGAGGTGCACGAACTGGCCGAGGCCATCACCTCCGGTAAGCCCGAGGCGGTCTGTGAGGAACTGGGCGACGTGGTCTTCCAGGTTCTGTTCCTCGTTGAATTGTACAGGGAAAAGGGCACGTTCGATTTGGCCGCCATTGTCAACCGCAACCTCGAAAAAATGGTGCGCCGGCATCCGCATGTTTTCGAATCCCGCCAGGCCCTGTCGACCAATGAAATCCGCGCCAACTGGCATGCCATCAAAAAAAAGGAAAGGGGCGGACCGGCTGAATCCCGTTCGCTGCTGGACTCCGTCCCCAACAATTTACCGGCCCTCATGCGGGCTTATCGCATATCCGCAAGGGCGGCGCGGGCCGGCTTCGACTGGTCCGATATGGACGATGTCATGGCCAAGGTTGAAGAAGAATGGCGTGAATTTAAAGAGGCTCAGCATGAGGCCCGGGGCGAGGAAGGGCAGCAGGCGGCCGCGATGGAATTCGGCGATATTCTTTTCACCCTGACCAATGTGGCTGGTTTCGCCCGTTTTCATCCCGAAAGCGCGCTGGCGGCCTCGGTTAAAAAGTTCGAACGGCGTTTCCGCTACATGGAACAATTGTTTCGCAGTCGTGGCCGCGACATCGAGGAGGTCGCGCGAAGTGAGTTGGAATCCGCCTGGGAGGACGCCAAGCAGAATCTATCCGATGACGCCTGACGGCGGTTCACCGGCTACGATCCAAGAGCATGCGCAAAAACAACTTCACTGTTCGTCGTCTTCCAAATTCTCGTCAGTGGTGGTCAAGGCCTGAAAACGCTGGACCAGGATTTGACTGTCCTCGACCACCAGGCGTTGCTTCAATTTACCTTTTTCCCGGTCCATCAGGTGGTAATCGAATACGGGCGGGGGGTGGTTGAATCCGCCGTTCGGGGTTTCGGACGGCCGCTCGGATTCCGTCGGGGGGTGATGCGTCGCTTCCTTACCCAGAACGGCGATCCGGTCCATGATATTGGCTGCCACCTTGTTGATCACCGTCTCCAGGCGCAAGCTGTTCGGCCGTTTGGTTCCTTCGGGCGATGTTTCCGGATCGTCTGCCAACGCCTTGGCGCTCTGGCGGTTTTTTTTGAGCTGCAGGGTGAAGTCTTTTAAAATATTGTGGATCCGGTAGCTGGGGATAAACATGAGCGTTTCCGTTGGGTTTGTTTTCAGGCTATCGGCCGTCGGGTTTCTGCGCTTTAAGATAATGGGTTCGAAACTGCCGGATAAAGACCCGATGACTGTCAAAAGCAAGGGCCGGCAGATCAGCGTGCTGAAACCAGCGGGCCTCGGTGGCATCATCCCCGGCCGTTGGCGTTCCGCCGGCCGGTGCGACCAGATAAGCGGCCAATAAGACGGTGTGGTAAAGCTTGCTGGGGGTTGAACGCAGCCCCAGCAAACATTCGATTCGTCCGGTCAGGCCGGTTTCTTCCCGCAGTTCCCGCAGGGCTGCCACCTCGGGCTTTTCCCCCAGTTCCATGAAACCACCAGGGAGACACCAGTCGCCTTTCTTCGGTTCGACGCCGCGTCGCACGAGGAGAATGCGTCCCTTGGCGTCCGGTACCACCGTGCATACCGCCGGAACCGGGTTTTCGTAGATCGGCTGGTGGCAGTGCCGGCAAAAGCGCCGGAGCGTCCCTTCCCAGATCCGTTCCGTCAGGCGCTGCCCGCAGTAAGGGCAGTGGCGTTTGACCGGCATACCGGTTGAAATGTCGGTTGCTTCAGTCGTCAAAGTCGCCTTCGGGCCCTTTGTTGCTATCGATGTGGGCGGCGTGGGGCCTTATCTTATCTTCGGTCCAGTCATCCGGGTTTTCGATCCGCTTCGCCTTGGGGCCGGGGTCGTACGAACCCGCCGTCAGGATGGCTTCCACACAGAGGGGCGCGGTGTCCCGGGCGTTGAACACATTTACCAGCATATTGTAGACAAAGGCTCGAACGCGCTCCACCATACGATCCCGGACGGCCTGGGGTTGACCCAGAAGCACATTTTCAAAGGGCAGGTTGAGCTTCTTGTAATTGCCCCCTTTCCAGCCCTGCTCGGAGGCATAGGCCACCATGCGCGCCCAGACATCTTCCATGAGACCTTCGTTTTTAACCTTGATAAAGCCGCCGTTCTCATCCAGGATGGCATTGCCGTAATCATTGACTTCAAGCCCCCAGCTGATCATCTGCAGGGCCGTGGCCACATTGGCTTTGGTGGTGCGCGTGCGCTTGGCGATTTCGCGCAGCCGGTCCGAATTGTTCCCGGAGGTCCCGTGCTGGGCGCCGGATACCCTGTAAGGCGTCAGCACTTCGTGGATTTTACGGGTCAGATCCACCTGGATGCCCTGGCCGCTGGCTTCGATGCCGTGGGTGGAGCCGTTGTTCAGGGCGATCCAGTTGGGGAAAATGCCGTGGGCGTTCAGACCGCGAATCAGAAACAGGGCTTCGTCCGCCGTGGAAAGGCCCTGTTCCCCCTTGATTTCGCCGACCTCGGTTTCCAGTCCGGCCCAGGACGGCACGCAGGGATTCAGGGCCAGGTTGGCCAGCAGGTTGAGATCGTCCGGCATGTGGGAGGCATCGATGGCAATGGAGGTCATGCCGGCTTCGAAGATTGTGGGGATCTCCATTTGGGCCGGGGCGATATCCGTTTCTTTTTTGATCCCGTAATGATCGGCGTGAATCGCCACCGGGATGGTGATGCCCAGTTTGTTGCAGACGGCATTCACCTGGCGGGCGATGTTCCAGTAGTTGACGGCACAATAGGCCTTGGCGCCGCCCTCGGAGCGGGCGATTTCGATGATCAGGCAGGCATTGGCCTGCTGGGCCGCCAGCAGGGCCCCGCGAATGACGAAGTCGCTGCGACCGTTGGCGGCCATGGTAATGGCGTTGCCTTTGGCCAGCGTGGCCTTGTCGATATATTTGCCGCTGACGATCAGGGCCCGTGATTCGGGGAAGCGTTTAACGATGTTCGGTGGGCGGCCGACTTGCAAAGCCTCCCGATACGCCTTGGAATCGAGTGTATAATTTGATGTCATTGCAACCTCCTTTATATAGGTTGATCTTTCCTTAATATATTGGCATTTCAATTTCAAGAACAGACCGAGAGATGTGGTCGTGCGTCCGGACGAACTTCGATGTTTTGAAAGTAATTATATCAAAAGGAATTGGGAATGCTGCTCGCAGAAGAACGCCAGATGATTGTCGATGGCGGGAAGGCCATGGTGCGCGCCGGTTTAACGGCTGGTACGGGCGGGAATTTAAGCTTGATCTGCCGTCGCCGCGGATTGATCGCCATCAGTCCCTCCGGGCTCGCCTATGCGGCCATGCGGCCGCAGGACGTGGTGCTGGTCGATCCGGAAGGGCACACGGTCGAGGGGGCGTTCAAACCGTCGAGCGAGTTGGGCTTTCACCTGATCCTTTACCACCGCCGGCCGGCGGTGGGGGCCGTGGTCCATACCCATTCGGTCTACGCCACCACCTTGGCCTGTCTGGGCTGGGAGATCCCCGCCGTTCATTACCTGGTCGGGTTTGCCGGCCACAAGGTTCCGGTGGCGCCATACGCCACGTTCGGAACGGATGCGCTGGCCGCCAGCGTGGCCGCCACCCTGGGAACCGACTACAATGCCGTCTTGCTTGCCAATCACGGGCTGGTCGCCGTGGGGGACGACCTGAAAGCGGCGTTCAATACGGCCGAGGAGGTGGAGTTCGTTGCCCGGGTGTTTTATCAGGCCCGATGCGTTGGTCATCCGGTGGTGCTGTCCGATCGGGAAATGGATGCGGTCATCGCGAAATTCAAGACTTACGGTTGTCCGCAGGATCATCCGACTGAAGACTGAGCGTGGCAGGCCCTTATCGTCATGCAACCAGCAGGGGGAATAGCCGGTATGAAACAAGCGCAACCTGTACGAATCGAGATCGAGGCCGGGCGGTCGGTCGACGGCCTGGTCAATGCACCGGATACCCGCCTGGCCGGCGAGCGCGCCGCCGTCGTTATGGCCCACGGATCCGCCAACGACATGCACGAAGCCCTGCTGGCGTATTTGGCACAAGGGTTGTCGGCCCGGGGGCACTGGGTGCTGCGGTTCAATTTCCCTTACCGCAGCGAAGGGCGCCAACATCCTGACGGTCAGGGGGTTCTTGAACGAACCTGGCTGGCGGGGGCCGCCTGGGCACGCCGCCAAGGCCGGGTTTCATCCCCGCGCCCCATGTGCGGGGGGGA
>JAERRP010000648.1 GCA_016735415.1 Desulfobacterales bacterium
GTCGATAATTTTGATCTGGCGGTGAAAACCTCCGGGTTGAATTCCAGGGGGATGGTAGAGCTTTGCGCACCATGTCATTCCCGGCGTGCGGCCTTGGGAGATTATACCCATTCGGAATCCGATTTGCTGGACAGTCTTTTGCCAAGCCTGCTGAACACGGGATTGTATTACCCCGACGGTCAGATCCTGGAAGAGGTGTATGTGTACGGGTCATTTACCCAGAGCAAGATGTATCATCGGGATGTGGACTGCAGTGATTGCCACGATGTGCACAGTCTCAAACTCCTGAAAGAGGGGAACGGCCTCTGTCTGCAATGTCACCGTGCCGCTGAGTACGACACCAAAGCACATCATTTTCATAAGAAAACAGGGGAAACCGGCGATCCGATCCGAAACCCTGACGGCACGGTTTCCTTTGACGTGGGTACAGGCGCCCAGTGCATCCAATGTCACATGCCGGGTCGTAATTATATGGGCATCGACTACCGGCCGGACCATAGTCTTCGGATTCCACGACCCGACCTCAGCGGCAGCATAAATGTCCCCAATGCCTGCAATCGCTGTCATTTTGATAAATCAGATGCGTGGTCCGATGAGGCCATCACCAAATGGTACGGACCGGGTCGTCGGCCCCATTACGGAACCGTCATTGAGGCGGGTCGAAAAGGATCGATCCGGGCTGAGGGAGCGTTGCTGAAAATGGCGGGAGATCCTCTATATCCGGTCATCGTGAGGGCCACAGCCCTCTCGCTTCTGGCCGCCTATCCAGGTGAAAACACCCTTCCAACGTTCGAACTCGCTCTGATGGATGATGAAGCGCTGATCCGTCAGATCGCAGTGAACAGCTTAACCGTGTATGATGAGAAACAAATGACGGCGCTTCTTGCCCCGCTTCTCTATGATCCGGTCAAAGCGGTCCGCATGGAAGCGGCCCGAAGGCTAGCCGGAAAACCCGCCATACATCTGAGAGATGAGGATCAAAAGGTTTTCAAGCAGGCACTGAGGGAATTTGAAAAATCCATGGAATACGCCGGCGACTTCGCCTATGGCAGATACAACCTGGGCAATCTTTATGTGGCCCTGGATCGACCTGAAGAGGCAATCCGGAATTACCGGGCCGCCATTGCCATTGATGAATTGTTCTATCAGGCCAAAGTCAACCTGGCCATGCTGTACAATGGGATGGGGGAAAAAGAGAAGGCTGAAACCCTGCTCCGTGAGGTTGTTGCAACGTATCCGCAGGAATACCGGGTAGCCTACTCCCTGGGTCTCCTGCTCGCTGAAAAGAAAAAGTACGGGGAAGCAGCCCGTTATCTGGCCTCTGCCGCCGGGGGGATGCCGGACCATGCCCGGGTTCATTATAATCTGGGGATGCTCTTAGACTACCTCAGAAAGGATTCGGAAGCGGAGAGGGCCTTGCTGCGGGCACTTGAAATAGAACCTGCGAATATTGATTTTTTGACCGCCACGGTGCAATACTATGTAAAACGGAAGCAATATGGAAAAGCAAAGGTGCTGACTGAGAGGATTGCCGCCGCACAAGCCAAAGACCGTGCGGGCACCCGTTAACGACCATGGCAAAATACCGCTCCAAGATAAAATTTAAAGGAAATCCAATGAACTGCAATAAAATGACACCCTTTCGACCGCTCGCGTCAATGATTCTCCCGGTTTTTTTCCTGCTGATCCTGGTCACGCCTTACGTGTCCGCCGATACCAAAATCGGCCAGGACCCGGAATGGCAGCCCATCAAGACCTGGACCGATCCCGTCACCGGCATGGCGTTTGTGTGGGTGCCGGGTGGGTGCTATCAGATGGGGTGCGGAAGCTGGGCCGGGAACTGCGATTCCGATGAAGAACCGGTCCATGAGGCGTGTTTAGACGGATTTTGGATGGGGCAGTATGAGGTGACCATCGGTCAGTATCGAAAATTCCTTCAGGACGGTGGGACCAGTGCTGGAGTGGATTGGAAGGACGAGGATTGTCCGTTGGTGAAAGGGGGATCCC
>JAERRP010000441.1 GCA_016735415.1 Desulfobacterales bacterium
AGTTAAACATTCGCAAGTTGTCAGCCAAAAAACCCCTGAGACCGATGTTATGGTAATAAGTTAGTTCTAAGCAACCTGGATCTATCCCTGATCATATTGTATGGCGTCATATCGACCCTGTTTGTTTTGAGTCTGGTTTACTCGGTCTTCCAGTCGCGGATCGCCCGCCAAGATCTTTTCTCCTATACTCAAATTGCATTTGACAGTGTGGCGGCCACCTTAATTATTCTGGTGACCGGTCGTTTCGAAAGCGTATTTTCATTTCTCTACCTGGTCATCATCATATACACCAGTATCATTCTTTATCGACGCGGCAGCCTGATCATCGCCACGCTCTGCAGTTTCGAATACATCCTGCTGGTGGTTTTGGAGTACCAGGAGTGGTTTCAGATCCTCAATTCGGTCAACACGTTAACGGCCGTCGATTACAACTGGCATTTTGTGGCTTACCGTGTGGTCATTACGATAACCGCCTGTTTTGCCGTGGCGCTCTTGAGCAGTCATCTCGCCGAACAGGCCCTGCGCACCCGCAAAGAACTCAAGGTCATGGGCGATAGGGTCCGCCGGGTGGAAAAAATGGCGGCGGTCGGGGAGATGGGCGCCGGTCTGGCCCATGAAATCAAAAACCCACTGGCATCCATCACCGGATCAATTCAACTGCTCAGGGAGGAAATATCCTTTGAGTCCGGGCATGACAAATTAATGCAGATTGTTCTGCGGGAAGCGGATCGTTTAAGCGCCCTGGTAGGAAATTTTCTTCTCTTCGCGCGGCCCCCCTCGGGAAAAAGTGAACCGATCGAACTGGACAGCGCCATACCGGAGACGATTCGCCTGATCGCGCAGGACAAGCGCTGCCGGAACACCGTGACCATTCAACAGAGTGGTCGAACCGGGCTGTGGGTTGTCATGGACCCCGATCATTTCCGCCAGGTCATCTGGAACCTGCTGTTGAATGCCGTGGAGGCCATCAACGGAGAAGGGCAGGTCGGCGTGTACATCGACAGATCTAAAAACGGACATGTGACGATTCAGATTTCGGACAATGGCTGTGGTATTTCGGAGGAGCACATGCAAAGCATCTTCGACCCCTTTTATACCAGCAAGCCCCATGGGACCGGATTGGGCCTTTCGATTGTCCACAGCATTCTGGAATCCTATGACGGCTGGCTTGAAGTGGATAGCCAACCGGGACAGGGAACCCGTTTTACAATGAAAATCAAACAGATCCAGGCCCCGGCCGTTACTTGACAGCCGCGACATAATCGTTTAGTTTAGCAATTTGCGCCCATTCTTTAGACCTGTTCTAACCTACTGAAAGAATGGGGTTTTTTTTAACCTATGAAATCAGCGTACAGATACGACCGTTGGCTGCGGCCATCGTATCCGATACTGACAACCAACACCCGACCGGATAAACGCATGAACGATTCGAAAGCAAACCAACTAAGTCATACCCGCAATACCAAAATCGACGAACTTAAAGCCGCCGGTGTTCATTTATACCCCAACGGTTTCCGTGTCACCCATACGGTTGCCGATATCCAGGCGGCTTTACCCGAGACGGATGCCACGGAAGAACGCGCCCCGGCGGAAATCGCTGCGGCCGGGCGCATCATGGCCCTCAATCGTTTTGGCAAAGCGACCTTTCTGCGCTTCCGCGACCGGACCGGTCAGTTGCAGGCCTATGTCCGCAAGGATCAAGTCGGCGCCGAGGCTTATGAGATCTTTAGGAAATTCGATATCGGCGACTTTATCGGTATCCGGGGCACCATGTTTCAAACACGAACCGGGGAGTGGACGCTTTTGGCCGAGCACATCCAGCTGCTGGCCAAGGCGCATCGACCGCTGCCGGAAAAATTTCACGGTCTCAAAGACCCTGAAAAACGTTATCGACAGCGCTATGTCGACCTGATCATGAACCCGGAAGTGCGCGAGATTTTCATCCGCCGCAGCCGAATCGTCCAAAGTATTCGACGTTTTATGCTCGCGCGTGACTATCTGGAGGTCGAAACACCGATGATGCAGCCGATCGCGGGCGGCGCCGAAGCCGAGCCCTTTGTCACGCATCATAACGCCCTGGACATGGACCTCTACCTGCGCATAGCGCCCGAGCTTTATCTGAAGCGTTTGGTGGTCGGCGGCTTTGAGCGGGTTTTCGAGATCAACCGCAATTTCCGCAACGAAGGTGTGTCGACCCAGCACAATCCCGAGTTCACGATGCTCGAATTCTACCAGGCTTATGCCGACCATGAAGATCTTATGGTTTTTACCGAGGCCATGTTTGCGCGGGTGACCGAGGAGGTCTGCGGCCAAACAACCATCGGTTACCAGGGGCGTACGATTGAAATGGCGGGCCCGTGGGCGCGTTTGACCTTGGTCGAAGCGCTTGAACAATTGGGCGATTTGCCGCCGGCGCTTCTCACCGACCGGGAAGGCCTGCTGGAATTTGCCGCCCGCCAGGGTGTAAAAATAACCAAGGACGGGCGTCGGGGTAAAATTATTACCAAGCTCTTCGATGTTCTGGTGGAGCCGCAGCTCATCCAGCCCACTTTCATTACCGGCTATCCGGTGGAAGTTTCGCCGCTGTCCCGCCGCAGCGACAGCGATCCGGACGTCACCGAGCGCTTCGAGTTGTTTATCGCGGGGCGTGAAATTGCCAACGGATTCTCCGAGCTGAACGATCCTGAAGATCAGCGGGGGCGTTTTCTGCAGCAGGTGGCCGATCGTGAAGCCGGCGATACGGAAGCCCACTGCATGGATGAGGATTATATTGAAGCGCTTGAATACGGTATGCCACCCACGGCGGGCGAAGGTGTGGGGATTGATCGTCTGGCCATGCTGCTGACCGATTCGGCCTCGATTCGCGAGGTCATTTTTTTCCCCCACATGAAACCGGTGGCCCGATGATCCCGGTGAATCAAAGGCAGGATTTCGGCTGAATGCGCTTTGAGCTATTCATAGGCGGGCGTTACCTGAAGGCCCGGCGCAAACAGGCCTTCATTTCGTTGATCACGATCCTTTCCACAGCCGGGGTTGCCGTTGGCGTTATGGCCCTGATTGTGGTGATTGCCGTCATGACCGGGGCCCAATCGGAGTTTCGCTCGCGTATTTTAGGGGTCCAGTCGCATGTCGTCCTGATGCGCTACGGCGGTGAATTTTCAGAATACCCGGAAGTAATCCGCCGGATCCGTCAGGACGGCGATGTCGTTGCGGCCCGTCCTTTTATCCTCACCCAAGTTATGCTACGTTCCCCCACCGGTCTTTCCGGCGCCGTACTGAAAGGGGTCGATCCGCCCACCGAACTTGAGAATGGGATTCAAGGCATTGGTGAAGCGCTGCAAACCCTCTATTCGGCTGAATCGCCTGCGCTTGCCGCCAGCGGCATCGCGCCCGTGGTTCTGGGAAAGGAATTGGGCCGCAAACTTGGGGTTGCCCGGGGTGACACACTCTATGTCATATCCTTTCGCGGTGTCGTGTCTCCGATGGGCCATGTCCCTTCCATGAAACGGTTTGAAGTGGCCGGATTCTTTGAATCGGGCATGTACCAGTTCGACGAGGCCTATGCCTTTGTCCGTCTCAAGGATGCGCAGCGGATCCTGAAGCTGGGCGACACGGTCAGCGGTATCGAAATACGGGTCGACGATATCTACCGGGCGGATCAGGTTGCCGAACGCATCAGTGCCCGTCTCGGATTTCCCTACCGCACCCAGGACTGGATGCAGATGAATGCCAATCTGTTTTTTGCGCTCAAACTCGAAAAGACGGCCATGTTTGTAATTCTCACCCTTATCGTTCTCGTGGCCGCCTTTAACATCGCCAGTACCCTCATCATGATGGTGATGGAAAAAACAAAAGATATTGCGATTTTAAAGGCGATGGGCGCCACCAATTCACACATCATGCGAATTTTTGTGATCAAAGGCATGGTGATCGGCTTTTCCGGAACCATCATAGGGGTTGGCCTCGGGACGCTGTTATGCATCATTCTGAAGCGCTACCCGATCATCAAACTGCCGGGTGATATTTATTATTTTACCTCCCTGCCGGTTCAATTGCAGGCCATGGATGTTTTCAGTATCGCCCTGTCGGCGATCGGGATCTGTTTTCTGGCCACCCTCTATCCGGCCAGACAGGCGGCCCGACTAAATCCCGTGGATGCGATTCGATACGGTTAGGCTGCTGCCGGATACCGCCGACGGTTTCCGGCGGTCATTTTTGGGGGACAATGGATTGGGCATGGACGCCGCAACCCTTATACGGGTCAGCAATCTTCACAAGAGCTTTCAAAGCAGCGCCTTCCTGACGATCGATATCCTGCGGGGTATCGAGTTCGATTTGAGGGCCGCTGAAACGCTGGCGATCGTCGGTGCCTCGGGCATCGGTAAATCGACTTTGCTTCACATCCTGGGGACACTTGATCGCCCGGACGATGGCAAGATCATGTTCAGGGGCGTGGATGTGTTTGCGATGAATGCCGACCGTCTGGCAGGTTTTCGGAACCGCACCATCGGATTCGTCTTTCAGTTCCACCACCTTCTGCCCGAATTTACGACACTCGAGAACGTGATGATGCCAGCCCTTATCAACGGGCATCCGCGGGACGTTGCCCGTCGGCGTGCCCGCGATATCCTGACACGCGTTGGCCTGGCCCAGCGCCTGGCCCATCGGGTCACGCAGCTTTCCGGTGGGGAGCAGCAGCGGGTGGCTTTGGCGCGCGCCCTCGTTCAGAAGCCGTCAGTTCTGCTGGCGGATGAACCCACAGGCAATCTGGACAAAAAGAACGGCGACTTGATCCATCAGCTGTTAATGGATTTAAATCGCGAGCTGAACATGACGCTGGTGGTGGTGACTCACAATCCTGATCTGGCGGATCTCATGGATCGGAGGGTGACAATCGCCGAGGGCCGACTGGCCGAGCTGGCATAAGGAGTTGATATGGTTCGAGGCGCCCGCTGGATAAGCCTCATCGCCCTGGTTTTGAGCATATCCTGGCCCTGTTGGGCCAAGGACAATGTGCGCGTCATGGTGTTGCCTTTTGAAATCAATGCCAAAGAGGATCTGGCCTATCTGGAAAAAGAAATTCCCAAAATTATCAGCCGGAATCTCGTTGCCGAAGGTGCCATCATGGTTGAATCCCCGGTGGCGGTGGTCCTGAAGGACCTTGAGGCGATTCACACGATGGGGGTTGATAATGCCGCGGATTATGTGATTTGGGGCAGCTTCACGTTGATTGGCCAGCAATTCAGCCTGGACGTTCGCCTCCTGGAACCGTTCGGTGAAGCGGATATCAAGTCGCTCGGGGTTCAGGGACAGGGCCTGGCCACGCTATCGGCCAAAATCGGAGACTTGTCCCAAGCCTGTCAACACATGATGACAACTGGAGGCAAGAGTTCTTACGCTCTTACCCATCA
>JAERRP010000475.1 GCA_016735415.1 Desulfobacterales bacterium
CCCGTTCATCGGCACAGGTACGATTTTCGAGCTGCGCCACAAAGGCGGGGTGGGCCGTGGCGCAACAGCCTTCCAGAAGTGCGTGCGGGGTCAGCACCACGGCCGGCGCGGCGCAAATGGCCCCCAGCCAGCGGCCGGCCTTCTTCTGGGCTCGCAGGATTTCCGTCAGGACACTCGAATCCCGCAAATGCTCGGCCCCCGGGATACCGCCGGGAAGTACGACCAGATCGTAGCGCGCCTTCCGGCAGGCGCCAATCAGGCAGTCGGCCACGATGTTAACCCCCCGTGAAGCCGTGATCTGCAGCTTGTTAACCGAGGCCACGGTGACATCCAGGCCCGCCCGCCGGAAAACATCGATGAGGCAGACCGCTTCGATTTCCTCGGTACCATCGGCGATGGGAACGAGTACCCTGGGGATCGGTGGGGTGGTCATTACAGGCACCTCCTTATTCAGGGAATATCGTTCAGGGCCAGCCGACCGAATTTAAACCTGAAGTGATCGATTTAAAAAAATTTAAATTAATTTTTCGCGGGGCCTAACCTTCCGGCAGATAGGGATCCAGATCCTGGGTGTACCGGGTCAATACTTTGAAACCGTCTTTTTCCAGGCAGGCCGTGGCTTTCGCGCCGGCCTCGGCCGGCACCCGCAGCACCAGGTAATAGACCCCCGGGTGCGCTTTTTCGGGCCAGGAAAAAAGGCTGCGCATATTGATTTCTTCGGCCCGCAGGCTTTGGGAGATGTCCGATATGACCCCGATGCGGTCCTTGACCAGAACAGTCAATCGCGCGCTGTCCTTCTCGATACCGATCGCTTCAAGCAGCACGCCCATGACGTCACGCGAAGTGATGATGCCGACCAGATTGTCGTCCTCGAGCACGGGCAGGGCGTTGATGCGGTGCTGATTCATCTGCAGAGCGGCGCGCTCGATCGTGGTGGCGGGCGTGATGGTCAAAGTCTTCTTGGTCATGATATCCGCCACCGTAACCTGATCCAGCAGGTACATCAGTTCGTTTTTACTGAGCGTGGTGGCGGAAGAGGCCCAACTTCTCTTCAAATCCCGATCCGATACGATACCCAGCAGCTCATTGCTGCGGTCCACAATCAACAGGTGATTGATCTTTTTCTGTTCCAGGATTTCCTGGGCGGCCACCAGGGTGGTCTCCGGTGGTACGGTGATTAGATCCGTCCGCATGACAGTCCCGACGTACATTTCGCTTCCTCCTCGTTTGGCAGTGCTATAATTTATGGGCGGCCATATCGCACAGATTCGACGGCGCCGCCCGGGAATCATCCGCTGCCCCACATTCCCTGGGGGTTTTCAGTCATTCGCGCGTATCCTGTCCAGCCGCGGACCGCAGCGCTGGACCATTGCCGAACCCGCTTCGTCAGCCGCCGCTGTCACAGAACCCCGAGAGGCCCCATAGCGCCCGGGCCAGGCGCAGCTGCCCCTGAACGTTGTTTAGGCGGGCATCCTGTTCATTTTCGATCAACGATACCTCCCCGGGCAAGAGCGGCCCGATATAATCCGCCAGTTCCCGCGCTCCGCCACCGGTCAGGAGAAGACGGTCCAGGTCCCAGGCGGCGGCCAACATGTGGCCGATGTTATCGGCCAGTTCTTCCGCCAGATTGCGAAAGGCTTCTTCACGCACCCGTTCGAGGTTATAGGTCTGACCGTCGATCCGGATGAAGCCCATCCGTACCCCCTGGTAGAGCTGGTCGAAACGGGGCCCATGACCGGCTTCATCACGCAGTTTGCGGTCGATTGCCTCAAAACTGCGACTGATCCCCAGGTCGATGGTACCGCTGCAGGGGCTGCTGAAGCGCATCCGGTCCATCATGATCACATCGGTGCTGCGAAATCCGATATCGACCAGAACGACTTTGCGGCCCTTGAACCTATCGTCCCGCACCTGGCCGTTCTCGTCCATGATCAGCCCGATATAAGTCCCCATGGGATTGGGGACGACGTGAACTTTATGGATATGGATATTTTTTGGAACCCGGCTTCCGTCCGCTTGCATCCAGGAGACTTTATGGTAGCCGGTCAGACGATTCACAAAGGGGTCCCTGAGATGCTGAAAATAGCTGACCGGCAGGCCGATCACCAGTTGCAGTGGGTTTTCCATCTCCGTGTAGGCCGCCAGGATGGCCAGCGTCAAGCGCTGGCCATAGTCACCGAACAGCCGGTCCGGTTGATGGGGGTGCCGGGGGGAGCGCCAATCGCAATCGGCGCGGCGCCCGACGAAAAGGGCCTGGTCCCCGATCAGAATATGGAAACCCTGGTTCTGATCGTTCCGGTCGGAGCCTGGTTCATCATCCGGACGGCCCCGGTCCGCCAGGACCGATTGCATGATGATCGGTCGGTGGCCGTCGAATCCTTTGGTAAATCCGAAGCCGAGCTCCACCCCGATTAACTTGATGCGGTTTTTCATCTTCTCGTCGTTGGGTCTCGGAAAGGGTTTCAGAAACCCAGATCGTCATTGATCAGAACGACTTTCACCCGTCCCTTGGGGAAGGCCTTCTCCGTTATCGTCCAGGTATTGCAGATGCGATCAGGGCTTTTGCAGTCCTGGCAGAAACCGGTGGAGGCACAGGGGGTCTTCTTATCGAGGCGCATACTGTTGACCGGAGCGGCATAGCTCTTAATACGCTCCCAGGCGCCCTCCAGATCGGCCACCAGTTTATTGCGGCCCGCCAGCACGATAACATGGCGCGGACCGAAGGTCAGCGCGGCAATCCGATTACCGATCATGTCCAGATTGACCAGATGGCCGTTCGCGGTGATCGCGTTGGTGCCGGTGATGAACAGATCCACCAGCAGGGATTGCCGGCGCCGCTCCATTTTCTCGTCGTTGGTGAGGGCGGGGTCGTAGGTGTCCAGAACCGTCAGGTCCTCTATGGTTTTCATACGCGCATAGAGGCCGGTCTGGACAAACGTCTTGGAGCCGCCCCAGGAAACACTGGCCGGTGCGATCTTGGGCAGGAGCGTTTCCTCCACCAGCTTCATGGCCGCTTCCCGACTGGCGGCGATGTGAACTTCAAAGTTGTTTTTCTCAAGGGTTTCTTTGACGTCGCCCAAACGAAGTTCCCAGAAATGCGTCACCGGATCTTGCATGGTTCACTCCTGATCATGTGGACAAAACTCTTTGCACGGCCCCGGGGTCGGGCCGGTTGCGGCCAGTTAGGCTTGCCGCCCTGTCTTCTATGAATTATTTAGGCCCGTGGTCAACCTGAAAATAGAGAGCTGTCAGGGAACCGACCATTTGGATGACAACCCGGTCATGTGGAACGGGTGAGACCTGCAGACTTCGGCAGCGCCCGGCCGTGCCCCATGTCAGCGGCCTTTGAAGCGCGCCGGGCGTTTTTCCATGAAGGCCGTGAAGGCCTCGAACAAATCTTCGGAGGGCACGATGTTGGCGCTCAGGGAGGCCACATAGCGCAGGCCCTCGTCAATCGTTTTGCCGACCCCGAAATTGAGCACTTCCTTGCTGGCCTGGACCGCCAGAGGCGCGTTGGCGGCAATTTCCGCGGCCAGCGCTTCGGCCCGCTGGTAGAGCGCTTCCCGGTCTTCCAGCACCTGATTGACCAGAAGAATTTCCCGGGCGCGCCCGGCGTCGATGGTCCCGGCGGTATAAGCCATCTCGCGCGCAAGACCCTGGCCGACAATCAGCGGAAGACGCTGCAGCACGCCCACATCCGCCACAAACCCCACGGCCGCCTCCTTGATAGCAAAAACAGCATCCCGGGAGCAGAGGCGGATTTCGCAGGCTGTCACCATATCCAGCCCGGCACCCAGGCAGTGGCCGTGAATGGCGGCAATCACGGGTTTACGGCACTGTTC